>JAPCJU010000030.1 GCA_027886795.1 Nitrososphaerota archaeon
CTGGCTGGCGGTATTTAATTGATGCCACGATTCTCGTTTTTGGGAATCTTGGAGATAGGGGGCCTCCTAAGAGAGAGGCTGCACCCAAAATTAGTTCGAACTTTATTCGCGGACAACGGATGTTAGATTTAGGACAGGGTCAAACTTCCCTTCTTGGTCGGGAGATTAACTGGGAGCACATTTAGAATCTTTATTTCCTTGATGGATTTTAAATCCAAACATTCTTCAATCATTTGGACTAGATGAATCTTAGACTTTGGTTTTTTGTCGATCCAACAGTTCATTTCAAACTGGTTCTCAGGATTGCGCTTCAGGCAAACTACAACTTTGTATAGCAGAATCCGAGCACCTCGGCTATCAATAGATGGTTTGTTATCCTCGCATATACGTTCAATCCCGATTGTATTCGGGATTATAGTCGTTTTACCCTATCGAGCTAATCTAGACATACTGCGGCTGTTTCTCGCGAAACTTTTGAACATATCAAGTTCGAACATTCTTTCGAAATCCCGTACTGATGCGGGAAAAGTCTTATCAATTCTGCAAAATGCGCAGACTGCAATAATGCCCAGTTATCTCCGATCTCCCCTCCCGTTTTTGCCTAGAAATCTTGGAGATTCTTCCGGCTTCAAAAGATCAAGTCTTTAGGAAGTCTGAGGAATAATTGACCGCCACTTTATCCGAGAACGAGAAGATTTCAAAGACACTTCACCGAATTTATCTTTTCTTGTATTTGCAATTTGCCTTTTACTGGGCGACGATTGCGGCAGGTATGTATGATAACTATTATTATGCAGTCCCAAGCTCACTTCAATCTAATTTCTCAAACATCTTCTCACAGTTTTTCGCGGCACCGGATGTTTTTGTTCATGTCCTCTTCGCTGTCCTGAGCACAAGCATGAGCATCCCGGTAATCATCTTGGCGCGAAGAGCCGCACTACCCCAAGTGATTTTCTTGCATATAGGGGCAATGAGCTCGAGATTGGTCGGCTTTATCGCCGGCCCGCTGTTTATCTATTACTCAACTTCCTCGATAAACGACGCCGAATCCGCCGGTATCTCCACGTTCATCATGGCATCAGTTTTTCTTCTCGCGGTAATCTTGACGTTCTTGAGCAGGATATTCATTGTCAGGGAGGATGTCCGGCTAAAGTTCGCCGTTGCAGTGGAGCAACCGCTGGTTGGTAGATAGACCTTGGACGTTCGACAAATCAGTACTGCAATGAAGGGCGAGGAGATCGGTACTCTTGGTCTTGCAGGTCTACGCCTAACGCTCAGGCTTTGCTACGCGAATTTCTTGGTATATCTTTTCCTATACATAACAGGCATGTACATCAACATATTCGTCACGTCAGGTATCAATACGATTGGGATCGGTGACGCAACTAACATTTTGCACATGATTTTGTCGATTCTAAACTTTGCATTTACTTTCGTTGTTATGGTTGTTGGTTTTCTCTATGGTATGAAGAAGGTTGCATTATTCAGCTTGGGAGCTGTAGTCTCCCTGGTCATCGCAACTGCCGGAGGCATGCTTTTCTTAACTACCGGTGGTGGTAGACAATCAGGAAGTCTAACGCTAGTGGGAGGATGGGTTATGTCAATTCTCTTCATGCTGGCTCTATTTCTTTCATATTACTCCACTCTCAAGATCATGAGGGCCATCCGGATCTCTGAGCTTGCAAAGTCGACGGGGCAAATAATGCCATGACGGTTCTCTCTCTTTCGGAAAACTTGCACCCCAAGAACGAGAAGCAGCGCGCAAGGCAGATTCTATACCTCATCTATCTTCAAGCCGTCTTTCTCATACTCACATACATTGTAGGAGTGTGGCTGGGGACTGAGCTTCATGGCGCCACCATTACCACGCCTGATCTGATCGTCCATGGCATCTTCGCATCTGGATTTGCGCTGTTGTCGCTCGTGGTTGGGTTCCTTGCCTTCCTCCAGAATCAGAAACGCGTTGCAGTTTCCAACCTGGCGCTATTTTTCATTACCGTAGTTGCGGGTGCAACGGGATTTGCATTCCTGGGCAACAATTCAAGCAGCGATCAGATCTTGATCACGAATCTCTCAATGATGGCATCTATAGGGATAGCGCTGCCCATAACGGGATATTCGTTGGCTGCGATTTCGAGATCAGCGAGTGAGTCAAGATCGCACGAACAAATTCCGCCCTCATCAGTTATGACCTATCTGGCGCTCGTCTCTCTTTCCTTCACGATATTCGCGGGCACCGCTGTCGAGACCATCTCCCTCTACGCTTTCGCAGTGGTTCTGCACGTAGGACTTGCAGCTCTCACGGTGGCGTTGGTTCTGGGAATTGTTGTACTTTCAGTTCTTGAAGGGTCGGAGACAAAACAGCTAGGATCGCGATCTTGGGTTCCACAAAGGGTGGCCTACTCGCTGCTGGGACTGGCGGCAATATCGATTGCGGGTGGTGATGGGGTGATAACGATCACCCTCGGTGGAGTATCATATGTGGTGGTCATGGCCGAGCTAACAGTCTTGGTGTACCTGTTTTTGCTTCTGTCGGTTGAATCGCCTTTGCATCTGAATTTTGAATTTCTTAACCGGATGTCGTCCAAGATCGGTCTCAAACAACGGAAGTGAACGAATGAGCCGTGATTCAAGCATCAACTAGAGATTATGGATTGCGATCGTTGAGGTTGTATGGGACCGTTTTGGCTCTAATAACCTCACTTTTGTTCATTCTCTTTCTGATGATGACTCGCGTTCCAAGTTATAGCATTTCAACTACCACAAATGTTACACAAACTTCTTCCACCTCCTCCACTTCGTCTTCCATAATCATAACCTATGATCTTCCGACGGCGGCAGTAGCCACCTTCGTTCTAGTTCTGCTCGGTCTGGTCGCCGGACTTTTGTTGATGGCCAGGATTACCTTTCCTGATCATGCGGCACCAGGATGAAGAAAAATGGAATTAACTGATAAGGATCAGGCCCCGGGTGAAAAGCCTGAAACTGACGGAAGTAAAAGGAATTTCCTGAAGCTCGTCCTTACCGTTGGGGGTTTGGCAACAGTCGGTTCCTTTGCAAGCATGTTCCGCCTTTTGCTCTTCGTTCCGTCGCCGAATGCTGGCTCCAATGTTCCTTTGGTTTGGCCCTCAATAAAGATTGCAAACGTTTCAACTCTAGATCCGACGAAGCCATTGAGATTCAACTATCCCCTGGTAGAGACGCCCAGCGTTCTGTTAAAACTAGGGCAACAAGCCGAAAACGGAGTGGGGCCTGATAGCGACATCGTCGCATTCAGCAACATTTGCCAGCATCTCGGCTGTTTTTACTCCGTGCTTCCGGCGGGAACTTCGCCTCCGTGCAATCAATCCTTCAAATCAGTGGGACCACAAGGTTACTGCTGTTGTCACGGCGGGGAATATGATTTTGTTCATTCCGCAAAGGTGATCGGGGGTCCACCGCCTAGGCCGGTTCCACAGGTAACCTTGAAGTACGACAGCTCGACAGGTGACATTTACGCTATCGGTATGGGGGCACCAACCATTTTTGGCCACGGAACTCCTGGCACGAGTGATGCTGCTGGCGTTTTGCAAAATGACCTAACGGGAGGAACCATAGTGACTGACGCCACAGTTTTCTCCGGGACTTGATCAGGAAGAGTAACACAATGACCCAAAACCCCGGAAGAAGATTTGTTGAATGGTTCAAGGACCGCTTTGGACTTTCGACCAGCGTCCTTCGGCCGGTTCCCGAGTACAGCATGAATCCTCTGTACTGGCTCGGCGCGCTCACCGCAATTGCATTCGGTCTACAGGTGTTGACGGGTCTCCTAATGTTGATCTACTACGTGCCGACGACTGATCAGGCTTATTCTTCTACCATCTTCATCATCAAATCGGTGCCGCTCGGCTGGCTTCTCGAAACGGTTCATCTCTACGGGGCCTATGCCATGATTTTGCTAACTTTTCTTCATTTGTTCCGGGGATACTTTGTCAGCGTTCAAAAGAAACCGCGCGAAATGATGTGGGTGCTTGGAATGCTAATGGGGTTGACCGTGTTGGGATTCGGCCTGACTGGATACCTTCTTCCTTGGACTGTTGTATCAAAGTCAGCAACGGACGTCTCGATCGGAATGTTGAGTTTCATGCCAGCGCAAATCGGTCCTATCCTGACATTCCTGGTTGCCGGGACCGGAAGCGGAGCTGCAGAGCTCACGAGATTCTTTGATCTTCACATAATAGTTCTCCCGGCGGGTCTCCTTTCTCTCCTTGGCCTGAAATTGTACATGTTCGAAGCGCATGGGGCGGCGAAACCAGTTGTCGATACTAGAAAAGATTCAAAAGAAATTCCGTGGTTCCCAACCGTTTATCTTTATTTTGCAATGATAGGTGCCGCATTTGTCGCTGTAATCTTTGTAGCGGCTGCCATGTTTCCAATTAATCTCCCGGCGGAATTCACTCCGGGAGCGGCCTCAAATTATGTAGCGCAGCCCGAATGGTATTTCCTTTGGATGTATCAAGTCTTGAAGGTACAATCCTTTGAGGGCAACGGGATCTATCTTGCTCTCGGTGCAGTGACGGCGGCCGGGGTCGGGCTTGCTCTACTGCCATTCCTAGATCGAGGAACTCAAAGGAACCCAAAGTCAAGACCGATTTACACGACTATTGGTTTTCTCATGATCGCAGAAATCCTGACCTTGACTGTATGGGGTTATTTTACACCGGGACAGATCATCGCCGATAGTCAGGCAATAATTGTAAATGGAGGCGTCGCAGTCGGGGTTGTTGTAGTTTCCTTATTCCTTTTTAGAAACAAGTTGTCCCGTGTGAAAAATTTGATGTCTCCAATAAAGTCCCCTCTGCGCGCGCTGATGCTTCCTTTCACAAACCGAACGATAACGGCGTTATTCATGATTCCACTGATAGCAGGCTCTGTCTGCCTTGCCAACCTGGTAGGATCTCTGACATCAGTGCCGGTGAATCCACTTATCGCCATAATTAATTTCGTAATATTATCCGGATCCTTCGTTGCGATGGCACGGATTATGAAAACACTTACTCTTGCGCGGGAGAGAAGGTCGTGAAGCCGGACAACGATATCATAAGATATTCTGTAGCGACACTTCTAGCCACCGCGGCTGCATCGATACTAGTTTATCTGTGGATCTTGGATCTTGTTTCTTTACAGCGGGTCTTCGGAGCGTTGCTTGGCTCGGAACTGGTAATTTTCGCGATGGTCGTTTACATATACTACAAGCCAAGTCTCACTTTAGAGAGCAGCAACTGGCTACTTCTCGGTTGTCTCGTCGCGGCTGCCTTCTTGTTAATCGCAGTTCAACTTGGAAGCAGATAAGTTACTGCTGCCAACCATATTTCGAGCGGCTCTCTGATCTCAACTATTCGAGAACCAGATCGCAGAACTATTTTGCCAGGCGGCGAGTCCGTGAGCACCATTTGAGGATATCGAACCGATTGCAACATCGTTGTTGGGATCAGACTGCCCCACGTTGACAACCGACCAGGTGCTTCCGCCATCTGGGCTGTACGCGGCCAATACTATCGAGGTTGAACTGGAGGCTTGAACCCACATCGCAAACACGTTGATACCATCTGTAGTTGCGATATTGAAGATGAATCCATCAGTATGCCCTAAACCTGTCAGAGATTTGGAGGTAAACGTGACACCACCATCCATTGATGTTAGCATCCAGTTTTGGGTTTTTGCGCCAAATGCCTGGATTCCCACCCAAACAGAGTTGCCCATCGCGTTTATCATGGGATTCCATGCATCAGGTATACCTGTCGAGATAATCTTCGTGGCGAGCTTGTCGCCGTTGTTAGAGCTCGACATAAACCACACCACACTGTTGGTGCCTTTGGTTTCCCACACCGCGTAAACGTTAGATCCCGTAGCAACCACCCACGACTCAGAACCTCCTTCGAGAGCGTTGATTTTCCAAGTCTTTCCAGAATCATGGGAGACGGCAAACTGGATATGTGATCTGTCCAGTGCATCCGCGCTCACGTAGATGTTAGTCCCAGACATTGCGATTTGAGGCTCGGGGCCGTTTGAGTATTCGAACGGAGTTGTCCAAGTGCCCCCTGAGTTCGAGCTGGACATCACATAGGAACCGCCACTCCCTCCAAGATAGACAACTGAAACCAGTGCCCCCTTGGAAGCAATGAAGGGGGTGATCCCATTTGAGACCAATTTATGAGGCTTTGACCAAGTTGCCCCATTGTCAGAACTGTTAACGAAATTTAATCCCGCGGAAGCCCAAACCATGTAAACCTGATTGCCACTGGCGGACATTATTGGATATTGACCACCCGACCCAACCCTGAGGGTATTGCCCCAGCTCTGACCGCCATCGGAGCTGGCACGGAAAAAGATTCCACCGCTCTTGTCTGTCCATGCGACATAGACGTGGTTCCCGACACTTTGCACATTGGGATCAAACCCTGGACCCAAATTCACTGGAGTGCTGAACGAGGAGCCGGAAGCTTGCACGACGAATGCCATTGATGAAATAACCATTAAAGTAAGTAAAGAGATAGAAAGTGCTTTCATTTCCATTTCGCTAACACCAAAAAGTTTTTGCAAATTCATCACATGTTGGGATTTGATCTCTAACATGGATCCGCGGTATATATTCCTAGAATATCGTTAATCGAGACGACTCCGTTTGAGATATGATTTATTTTTTCCCTGATTGAGTTCCGGTCATTTCCAAAAGACCGCCGAAGTTTTTAGTTATTCATTACCATGGATGATTTATCTTTCTCCTTAGTGCATCTATTTCCGAAATATCGATTTGCGATATTCCCAGGATAAATAGACCTGGAATCCATATTTGGGGAGACATGCCCATCTCCGACGCTAGATTTTTCGAAAATGATACGAAGAAAAAAATTCTATTGTTCTCCAGTTTCACACTTGCCCTAATTCTCTTGAGTAATTCTTTTCCAATTTCTGTCGTTGGTGCCACGACTTCTCCAGTATTCGGTTCAGCGATCAACCTGAGCAATGATTTGGGAATCGCAAAAGATGCCGCGATTTCAAACAACGGACAAAACGTCTACGTCGCGTGGACTGAAGGAAGTAAAGGGATCCTATTCAGGATGAGTCCGGACGGAGGAGCAACATGGGTGCCTCCTACGAGCAAGCCAGCTTTGAAACTCGGCCCAAACGGAGGTGTTGCTCAGTTCCCGGTAATGTTCACGCAATTCCAGAATGTGTCTAAAGGTGATGTCTACGTAACTTGGGCTCAAACCGTCACCCAGTTGAACGGATCGAAGATACTGCAGATATTTGTCGCCGCAAGCACAAACAACGGAACGAGTTTTACCCGAACTCTACTCAGTCACAATTCGACTCATAGCCAAATCACACCAGCTATAGCAGCTTCAGGAAATGACGTGTATGTGGCTTGGTTCTCAGGCAACACAGCTACCCTTAATGGATCTGATTATGTCACCTCTTCGAAAGATAATGGAGCTACCTGGGGTGCGCCAGTAGACGTAGTGCCCTCAGAGCGTGGAGGGGAAGTGCAAATTGTGGCTTCCGGTTCGAATGCATACTTTGTAGGAGATGGAATCTTTTTCTCTGCAACTTACAACAACGGCAATTCTTGGACTCATTCATATCAACTCTACGTAGCTCCGCCTCGCACCAGTACATCTTTCTATTATGGTCGGGAGCCGTGGATTGCCGCAAATGGTAGCAACGTCTACGTAACTTGGGAAGCAAACAGCACGATGGCTGGCATAAGCTACCATGATCAGTCGGAAACTAGCATTGATGGGGGGCTCACCTGGGGTGCGATTCAGAATGTTACCGATCCTCTAAAGGACAATTGGGAACCGGAAAATGCAGCTTATGGTTCCAATGTCTTTCTTACCTTCCATTCCCTGAAGAATCAGGGAATCTATGTTACATCTGCAACAGGGGTTTCTTCGAACACTCCGACGTGGGGCGCAACAACGCTGCTCAGCCCAACGGGTCTCAAGAGCTCCTTTGGCCACATCTTCACATCTGACGGGGTCAACGTTTTCGTAATGTGGGGGCAGCAGATATCTTCCGGATCATCAACTTGGAACGCATATGTCTCCTATAGCGCCGACAGTGGTAGCAGCTGGAGCAGTTCTCCGATTGATATCAGCAACAATGCAGTGGGTGTGGCTGCGGGAAATAATGATGTGACACTGTTTGGATTGTCGAGTAACGGTGCTCACTGCTTTGCTGCATGGACGTATACGAATGCTGGTCTATCTCAGATCTATTTCGCTGCGTCTTAGACGAATCCCTTTGGTTCCCGAACGACCAGCAAGTAATGGACTCTTGATGTAAGGGTTCATCGACTTGTCTTAATTTGTTCTCAACTGACAATAGAATACATAGAAAAACAACTTCTTCGATTGCCTGAAAACCAATTCAAGACGCTTAATATCTCGGAGACCGATATATCTCGCCTTTATAGTACTTAGGCTTCGAAAAAACCGCAATGAGCACGGAAGTGAAGGGCGGGAGCTTTACAGAATGTTGTGGTATAGCGAGTTTCATTTTTGAATTCATGTCGCTCGGATTCAAATCAGGCGATCTGGTCTTTCCAGCAAGCATCTCCGGATCATTCGAAACTGTAACTATGGCATTAGCAAACATATTTAATACTACTATGATAGTAGATAGATTTTAAACTCTGAAATTCATTCCATTCTGGTGTGGGAAATAACGAAGAAAAACAGAATATTGCTCAACGCAGCAATGATGCTGTGTATTTTTCTTTTATCGGGCACAATTTTTTCCTTCGGGGCGAGCTCCATAACTACTCAAAACACTAGCAAGATTCAACACATTATTTTCATTCTTCAGGAGAATCATTCTTTCGATAATTATTTCGGAACCTATCCCGGGGCTAACGGCCTGAGCAACGCTACGCTCTGCTGTCCAACGACGCTGAATGGACCTTCGTCTTCTTTGATTCAGCCATTTCATCTCAACGTATCTCAACCGGTGTACATAGTGGGAGACGAGCTCCCCCCGGGGCAGATGTACCCGGACTCAAATCCTATCTCTCGGGATTCCGCGCAGAATAGCAGCAACACAACCGAAGTCGTGCCGTTTCTGATATCGACGGAATCGGCGCAGGATCTCTTGCACTCGTGGGTTGCATCTCACATTGATTGGAACAATGGCACGATGAACGGCTTCATTGTGGGAGAGAACAATACTATGACGATGGGTTACTACAATAGAACCGACATTCCCTATTACTGGGACTATGCCAACAATTTCGTGCTGGATGACAATTTCTATTCATCGCTCATGGGCGCGAGCTTCCCCAATCATCTGTACATGGTGTCGGGTACTTCAGGCGGAATCACTACCAATCCGAAGAGTTCCGGACCAGATTATCAACTCACGCAAAACTTCAATCTTACATTCGCGAATATGGCGCAAGAACTTTCCATGAATGGAATTTCATGGAAATGGTACACCGGAC
>JAPCJU010000031.1 GCA_027886795.1 Nitrososphaerota archaeon
AAAACTCTCTCCGCGAGCTTGAAGCCTCCCAACCAATCGAAAAGAGAATTCCAGTCCGCATCGGAATCCATATTGGTGATGTAGTGCAGAGCGAAGATGATGTATATGGAGATGCGGTCAATATCGCGTCGAGGATTGAAGCTCTTGCTGAACCGGGAGGAATCTGTATTACCCAGCAAGTCTACGACCAGGTCAAAAACAAGTTCGAACTTCCCTTGCTCAGCTTGGGAAAGCGCGAGTTGAAAAACGTCGAATCGCCAATCGAGATTTATAAAATCGAACTCCCATGGAAAAATAAGGCTGATTCTACGAGAATGGAACTGGACCCTCGCCGTCTAGCAGTTTTACCGCTGATCAGTCTTACTTCAGATCCTGAAGATGAATTTTTCTCTGACGGTTTAACCGAGGAAATGATTTCGACGATTTCTCAGATTCAGGAATTGCGCGTGATCTCCCGGACGTCGGTTATGCGCTACAAGAAAACCGGCAAGAGCCTGGGGGAAATCGGTCGCGAGTTAGGCGTTGGCTCCGTACTTGAGGGAAGCATACGCAAATACGGAAAGAAAATTCGAGTCAGTGCTCAGTTGATAGACGTAGAGACTGACGAGCACAAGTGGTCTCAAAATTATGATCGAGATCTTTCTGACGTTTTCGTGATCCAAAGTGACATTGCGAAAAACGTAGCGGACTCGTTGAAGATTCGGTTGTTAGAAGAGGAAAAGCGGCAGATACAGAAAAATCCAACAAGGAGCAGTGAAGCGCATAGCCTTTATCTGAAGGGCCGTTATTTCTGGAATGAGAGAAGCGAGCAGAGCTTAAAGCGCGCGCTTGAATACTTCAAAACAGCCATTGAGAAAGATCCGGAGTACGCGCTTGCCTACGTTGGAATGGCAGATTGCTACAACGTTCTCGGCGAACATGGCCATATACCGATGATGGAAGCCTCGAAGCAAGCAAAGGATCTAGCTTCAAAGGCTCTCGTACTGGACGACTCTATTGCTGAGGCACACGTATCGCTCGCCTCAGCGCTGCTCTCATTCCACGATGAAATCCCGAGGGCAGAGCGAGAATTCAAGTTAGCTATCGAGCTGAAACCTAACTACGCGACCGGACATCACTGGTATGCGATTTTCCTGGACGGAAAAGGCGCGAACGAGGAAGCGATTTCAGAAATGAAGATAGCTGCGGAGCTGGATCCTCTTTCAATGCAAATTCGCAGTTTCCTAGCTGCCACATCTTATTTTGCAGGAAGATATGATGATGCTATCAGAGAACTAGAAAGTTGTATTCAACTCGAGCCAGAATTCGCAAACTCGCACTTCTGGCTGGCTGCTGTGTATCTTGAAAAGAAGATGTTTGATGAAGCGATGCGAGAGGCGCAGAAATCTTATGCGATATCCCCCGGAGTGCGGAACAAGGCCCTCCTCGGTTTAACGAACGCAGCAAGTGGAAGGATGGAAGAAGCAAAGAAAATCCGTGAAGAATTGATCCAAGACTCAAAAACCAAATATGTATCGTATGAAGACATCGCGTCTGTCTGTACTTCTTTGGGGCTCTACGATGAAGCGATTGATTGGTTGGAAAAAGGAGTTGTCGAACGAGGAGAGATCGTGCCTTCTCACCTGAATGCGAAATGGTATGATCCGCTTCGATCTTTCAAGAAATTTCAGGAATTGCAAAAGAAAATCAGATGGGACTAGGTCACCAATTCGCATCTCGAACATCCAGAACTAGAATAATCAAACATTCAGGAGAATTACCACGCCCGAAAATAAGATGACGATTCCGAGTATCTGAACTCGTGTCAATTTGTCTTTGTAAATCACCGTAGCGAGAATCGTCGTAACGGCTCCGAGCAAACTGGAAAGAGTCGTAACCACCGCAGGACTGTTTCCTGAGCTGAGATAACCGAGGGTTAGAGACGCAAATCCGAGAGAATCGAGGATAGCCATCGTCAAAAGCCACTTCCAGGCTCCTCCAGTCGGAAGGACTAATTTTTTCATTGTGACGAAGAGGAATAGGAAGGAAAATAGAACGGCACCAAGTCTGAAAAACAGGATACTCAGAACTGAGCCGAAGTAACCCAGTCCAAGGTTTAGACCAAGATAAGCTCCGCCAAAGAATAGGCTCGCAGCAAAAGCAGAAACCACACTGTTTGAAAGTCGCTTTGTCTTCGTCTTCTCAATTTTTGACGGATTGTTTTTGGTGGAGCTTAAGTTCACTCCAGACAATATCACCCCAGAAATCACGATTGCGATCGCGATCCCCTTTGCAGCCCCTATCACCTGCCCTAAAAACACGTAGCCTAGCAGAATCGTGAATATCGGGAATGAACTGGCTATTGGCGCCGTCAAAGACATGTTCCCTGTGGTGAACGATCTGTACAAAAGCATCAGTCCGCTGACGTTCAACATTCCAACGAAGAGATCTATCACCAAGTAGGACGAGCCTTTGGACAGAAACTCGACCGTTGGAGGACCCGTCAACAAGACATATGCGGAAAATCCAATCAGACTAAACAATTGAACGTAGGCTGTGGAATAGGCGGGGCCTATCTTGCGAGAAGGAAATCGGGAGAGAAAATCCGTGCTTCCCCAGAAAAACGCGGCAAGGAGCCCAAAAATCGCCGCTTGAATCAGATAGTACTCCTCCGCATAACGATTACAGCAAATCCAAGTAGGAGAATGAACTTTTCGTACAACCTCGGAAGATTACATCAGGTCATTCCTTGAACCATACAAGAGTTGAAAGGTTTCTAATGAAATGAAATAAGATCATAATTGAACAGATAGGAGGGCCCCCTAGGGGGTCGTTCCATGCGGGGGGAAGTTTGAGTTGGACTATATTTGGTCTCTTGAGATCCCTGAACCGCTATATCTCGACACATGTCGAGACAGGGTTTTTTCAGTCCTTCCTCCCTTATCGATATCAGCATTTCAGGATCATTTGAAAAGCGTTCGAGCATAGAATCTTCTATTCGATTTTTCCTTTCAATTGAATAACCGCACAAATTCATTTTGTTTATCTCTCATGGCCAAGATCGATGGACAGAAACACGTCGAACGAATCCCGAGAGAGCTCGAAAGAATCTGGTTCACTGTTTTTTCGTTTGGATCAAGCCTGTTGATTTTGTCGATCGTTTATTTCGCCATTCAATCTCTTTCTGGCGGTCGTTTGGTTGTCGGCATTCTGTTTTCCTCCACGGCAATCATTCTTGCAATGGTTCTGGCCATTCTAATTTTCAATTATCGTAAGCGCAACAGGAAATCGGGTCATCCTTTCTCCGCCTTCATCAGTCGCCTCGAAGATATTGAAGCCGTAAACCAGATCTAATGTTTCGCAATCTTCGGATACAATTAAATTGACAAATTCGATGTAACCGCCTGAGTGCTTCATTTGAAAGAGGACGTAAAGGCAGCGGTTCTCACCGCCCCAAAGAAATTTGAAACAAGGACTTTCCCGACGCCCGAAATAACAAGAGAAACCGGCTTAGTGAGGATGCTCGGAGCCGGCATCTGTGGCACTGATAAGCACGTATTTACAATGGGAGAGATTAGGCTGGGTCTACCCGGGGACATTGTTCGCCTCCCGATCATAATGGGGCACGAGAATCTCGGGATAATCGAGGCGATAGGATCTGAAGCTGCGAAAGCGATGGTCCTTGAGGGCCCTCCTCTTGAGGTGGGCGAGAGAGTCTACATTGCGGCAGACATCAGGTGCGGGCAATGCTACAACTGCAGGAACATTTACGGTTTCCCGTGGTGCTTAAACCATACCAGTTACGGTGATGTAATTAGTTGCGACAAGCCGCCCCATCTTTTCGGCGGCTACGCGGACAAAATGTACATTTTGGAGCACAGCGATCTCTTCAGGGTCCCTAGAAATCTCCCCAATGAGATTGCTCTCCTGGCAGAGCAGATGGCGGTTGCATACGGCTCGTTCGGTAGGGCCGCCCAAAGCCCGATCACAAAAGAGGGCTACGCTCCCGGAGACACAGTTGTGATTCAAGGGGTCGGCCCTCTGGGGCTTTGCAACGCCCTGATGGCGCGCATGATGGGCGCGGGAAAGATAATCGCTGTAGACAAGTCAGAATTCAGGTTGAGGATTGCAACGGAGCTTTGCTCAGCTGAGACAATCAGTCTTAGCGAGTATCCGAAGCTTTCTGATAGAGTCAGCCGCGTAAATGCCCTAACCGACGGGATCGGCGCTGATGTCGTAATAGAATGCACCGGCGATTCCAACGTCATTTCAGAAGGTCTAGAGATGCTTCGAATAGGAGGTACCTATCTAGTCGAAGGGGCTTTTGTAGAAGATGTCGACACCAGGATTTCGCCCTCTCGCCAGATCCTTGCGAAGAACGCCAGGATCATCGGGGTCTCTGGAATGCCGCACCCCGCCTACGGACGAGTTCTGAAGATGATGGATAGTTATCGAAACATCATTCCATTTGAAAAAATGATAACTCACAGGTTCGATGTTGAGGAGGCCGCCGAAGCGATGAAGGTTTCAATTTCACCTGATTCGGGGAAGGTGGCGCTTGGATCGATGCGTTGAGATTTCTTCCCGTCGTTGAACCGTTGATTCTCACAAAAAAACGCCATGGCTACATTATCTTAATAACCAATAGTATTCTTTGAGCTAAGAAGTTGTCGAATCAAGCCAAAATCTGGTACTTTGCATATGGCTCAAACTTGAACGTTGACCAGATGAAAAGTCGAATCGGGCTGTGGCAGCTTTCCAAGAGGGCTGTCGCGAGGAACTACAAGCTAGTATTCAACGTCTACTCGAAAAAGCTGAATGGTTACATGGTGAATATGCAGGAAAGTGAAAACTTTGAGGACACAGTTCCCGGCGTAGTCTACCATCTTACCCTTGACCAACTCAACAAATTGCAGAAATTTGAGGGGATCGAGCCAGTCGATATCAGGGTTGAACTGGAGGATGGAAATGAGATTTCGCACGCGAAGGTATTCATCTGGAAGACAACAGAAAAAGAACACGAACCGCCGAATGATTACAAGAGGGTGATAGAACAGGGATTACTGCAGCATGGATACCCTGAATCGCGGGCGAGAAAGATTTTCTCCAGATTTGAAAAAGTCCATCCCATTAAGTAGGGACAAAGCTCATCCAAGTACTTTCAGGATGTTCTCTTCATCTATTCTTATCCTATAAAGTGTTTTTTCCATCATCAGAAAAGACAAATCATGTTTTTTCATTATAGAAATTCGGTTTCGGATTCCACCGTTAAAGAAAATCTTGGTATCATACGGGCAATAAATAATCCCCGGGATATCGCTCACTAATTTGTGAAAGTTTTCAACAAGAATCGCTCTATCAAAATAATCAAACTTTTCTGTCGCCGAGAATACTTTGCTAAAGTTCATCAGATTCCCCACCCCGCAAAGTCGCGAGCCTTCAATTTTTTTGTGGAGAATTTTCACCAATTCACTCAAGTATTGTTCGGGTTTCCTTGCGAATAATTCGTGCGGCTTTGGTGAAACGTCACGCCACCCGTGCCTTTTCGCAATCTCCAGAGGGGGCAGGGAGACCGGGCCCCACATCAATTTGGACCAATCGCCCTTCAGTGTAGTGTTGAGATTCTTGAAGAATATTTCGAGTGATTCCGCATTTTCGTAAAGTATCAATACATGCCTGCTTCTTGTCTTCTTCTTAAGATCAATCCAGGTTCGAACTGCTTCTTCAGCAACAGACGCAAGCGTCACGCCCTCCGTTTCCGAAAAATCTTTCAACTCGCCGTACAGCTCGTCGTCGAAACTTCTGATGAAAAGGTCGCGTGGCAAGGGTTGCAACCCTGACGAATCGGCATACTTTAAGGGTTGATATCTAGAAATCACGTTCCGAATGGAACGGTTAGCTCTATATAGCAATATCTAGATATCAGTCATTTAGGCGAAAAGGGCGTTGGATTCAGCTTCAGGGAATTTCAACCAATATTTTCGTGTAGATGAAAACAAAGGTATTATTTCCGGCATTGGCGGCCGGGTAGTGGTCTTGAATTCATCAGCCTGGGGAAGTCTCCAAGCGGGCATGTACCGGGTTTTTTCGAGTGGGGCGTCAGTTATCCTGTATGACATGGGAAGAACTTACGGTAGGTCGGTTGCTCACAATCTTGGAGAATCGAGAGATTTCAACGAAATGTGGCCGAGGCTGGCTGCGATCGCCGGATGGGGTAAATTCAAAACTAAGGGAGACTTGAAGGAAAGGAGACTGGAGATAACAGTCCAAAATTGCGCTTTTTGTGAGGACGACAAAGACCAAAGCCACGGGTGTTCTTTTCTAAAGGGGGTCATTGATGGAACAACATCTGAGTTGTACGAAGTTGTCCACTCCAACATGCAGTGTAGCGGAACTGATAACCATCTTTGCGAATTTGAAATCTACGCAGAATAGGTCTCGTTACAAGGCTGCATCGTTAATCTCTTCGTAGATTTTCTCGACTTTCTCAATGCTGATTTCGCGTTTTTCTGCGATAGTCCTCAATTCGCTTTGAGTCAGGGATCTTTTCTTGTGCGGGGCTGAAAAGGGAGTCAACGGGGTCGCAGAAATTTCGAGCCGGGCTACATCAAATCTCGCATAGTGACCGAGCGAATCGAAAAGAGCTTTCGCGACCTTAATCGAGTCCGCGTCGCAATCTCCTGTTACAATAGATTCTGTCCCGAAGGCAGGCCCAACTAGATAATTTCCGTCTGGCCCCACAATCGCACTTCCTCCATATGCCTGCTCAAGAGAAGGGATCATTTCCTTGTGGTAGGGAAACTCCTCGGGAATGTCGTCGGCCGTTATCGTTGGGAGAGCGCTTATCACAAAGCATCCAGCTTCAAAAGCGTGCTCTCTGATAGCGGGAAACAGATCGCAGTATTTTCCCTCCCTGTCCGGACTGAATTCAACTCCGTCAACCCTCCAGCTTCCTGGCCACGAAGCAATGTGAAATTCCTCTCCCTTCATAATCAGAGCGGCGCGGGCCATTATCATGTGATTTTCCCAGCAGACTAGACCTCCAATCCTCCCAACGCTTGTCTCATACACTTGCAAATCGCTGCCATCTCCCATACCCCATACGAGTCGTTCCTCGTAGGTGGGGATTAGCTTCCGGTGTTTTCCAAGAAACTTTCCCTCATCGCTTATGAAAAGTAGAGAGTTGTAAATCGTTCTTGAACCTGGAAGGTCGCTCATCTCGTTGCAACCCATAACGAGATTTATCTTGTTTGATCTAGCAAAATCACACAATCGCTCCGCGTCCTCGCTCGGTATCTGCATCGAACTATCCTGCAACATCGAAAGTGCTTTTCCAAATTTCCTGGAATCGTAATCTTTGTGTCCTGGCAAAATCCAGTATGGATACCCGGAGATCCAGGACTCTGGAAATACGACCAATTTCGATCCCCGTGATGAAGCTTCCGAAATCAGACTGCCCGCTTTCTGAATCGTCTTTTCCTTATTGTAATAGACTGGGGCGGCTTGAGCTATAGCAACCTTTACGCGCTGGTGTCCGCCCAATAATTTTTGCAAAAAGGTCAGCTCACATTAAAATGATTCAGATAATATCTGTATCTGAGAAATTCACAGATGAGGCAATTCGTTCTAAAGTACGGCGGGATTAACAGGTGATTCTACTCTTATGTCAAATTTCTCTAGGCTCTCTTACGATAAAAAAAGTGATTTTTCGAAATAGGTGATTCCCTTAACTTTGGTGGCATTCAGGCGGACTAGGTAGGATTCCTTTCAATAGGTTAGCTTATTGCTAGGATGATATTTTGAGAAGATGAGCTATCATCAAATGTTCATCAAGATAGGTTCTATTATTTTCACAAGAAGTCCCCAGGCGCAATACACCATACAGGGGTACATGGGTGGTTCGATTGGAATCAGGGGTCGCATCCAGTCTGAAGCTGACGCAAAATCGACGGAGGCAGATCTCTATCAGCTTCGAGAAGGTCAGGTCAGGGATATTGAGGTTCAAACCGACGATGGTAAATCGATGATGGGATCGTACAAGATAAATGAACTCAATTGGAAGAAAGAAAGAAAAGCGAGCGGAGAGTACGAGTTATTACTCAACATAGGACTACAGAAACAATAAGACACATTCCCAGCTCCGCCCTAAATTAAGCTTAGGAAGGAATACTAGGAATTATTATTCTAATCGATTGGCAGTGATTCTCGCGTCCCGTTCGGTGACCAGTCCGCGATATGCGATTGAAAGATCTCGTTTTTTATCTTGTGACAGTTCAAACTCTGCTCTGTAAGGGCATAAGTGGTCTTTTACAGCGCGGTTTAGATTTTCGTCGAAGATAACTGGATATAATCTGCATCCGGCCGGCCGGTTAGCGTAAATGGTGCATTGCTTCCCGTCGTGAAATACGCACCTGCCGTCTCTGTTTTTGAGAACCTTGAAACCATCAGACTCCACTGTAAATGAGTCTTGTTTGAATCCGAGCCCCACGATCTGCTGAATATCTTCCTCCAACAGGGGCATCTCCGTGTCAAAACAGCAAATCACGCAGTTGTGATTCCTGCATACATTCTTAGGCGGGATTCCCAATTAGAAGTGCCAATGAAGAGCTATTCGTAGCTAGTTGAGTTTTACCTCGGAAAAACCAAGAAATCGAGCCCAGATCAGTATGGGGAAGCCTTTTCCAATGAATCAGCTTATCAATGAGTAGGGCAAGTTATCATCCGAGTATCAGAAAATAAATGGCGACTACCACCAAAAAAGCAATGTTTGAGCAAAAGAAGGGTTTCATGTGCGGCAATCACGTTTTGTATTGTCCCGATTTGTCGAAGGCCGACAACAGACAACCGTTCTTTTTGTATTGCTCGAAACATAACTTGATGTACGAAATTGATCTTGATACTCAGGGGGAGGAGTTTATTGAAGAATTCCCCAACGGCTGCAAGGCAACCTGAGCAGACATTCTACACCCTGACTTGATTCGATAGTTTCGTCAGGTCAACCATAGATCTTCCGTTATTGTCGCTTATCCGCCTGTCGTTGCTCCAGGCCTGATTGCGCAATCGCATCCTTCAATCAAAGAACAAGTAGGGGCACACGCAGTCGCAATCGTCGATGTAGTTTTGACAGTTAGGGCAACTGTCCAGTAATCCTGTACTTGGCATTCTTGTCACTTACCTCCGCTGATTGCCCTGCACTCTGCTGCGCACTTTCTGCAAATCTCCGCGCACTGCTTGCAATGTTCCATGTGCATGGCATGTTTCTCGCATTCCTTGGCGCACGCATCGCATATGACGGCACACTCCCTTGCAATTTC
>JAPCJU010000032.1 GCA_027886795.1 Nitrososphaerota archaeon
CCGGGACATATTTTGCCATAGGCGGGAGCAGCTTAGGAGACGGACTCGGCAACGCGCTCGGCCTCAAGCTTGCAAATCGAGACAGGGAAGTAGTATGCATTACCGGAGATGGTGGGTTCGTTTACTCCAATCCAATATCTGTTTACTGGGCAGCTAGAAAATATGAGATTCCAATCATGACGATCATTCTTAACAATGGAGGGTATCGAGCAATGAAGGGAGCGGTTCAAAGAGCCTACCCCGAAGGATTCTCCGCCAGAAAGAACGCTTATTCTGGAGTTAGTCTCACTCCTCAACCTGACTATGTCATGATTGCGAAGGCGTGCGGTGCTTCTGGTTCTGTGGTAGAGAATACGAAGCAACTTTCAGTGGCTATCAAAACCGGATTCGAAGATATGAAGGACAAAAAGTCGGTGGTTATAGATGCCGTCCTCGAACAAGTGTAAGTAACTTACTCCAGATCATATCTAAACGGACGATGCTTGGGAGAAAGAGGAACTGCCCTCAACTTATCGGTTGTTTGTGATTGCTTGCCGAAATGAGCGATCAGGCAAGCAGACGATTACCACATCTGATAATCGTGTTCTCGTCTTATATTTCGGTCAGTGAGCATATATTTTCATGAATCGGCCAAGTTCAACCAAGAAATGGAACGTGGTATGGAGTCTGTCAATGTTATTCTTTCTGGCTCTTGGCGTTTTGCGACAGAGCAACCAAATGCGTATCATGGATGATACTTTTCTTTAGGCATTTTATCGATGTGTACTCGTAAGTTGCTTAAGGCGAAAAGAAACGATGAAGCCAATGGAAGCCACGAAATATTCCAATGCAAAACGTCCCGACAGAGACGTTAGCGCTAGAAGACGCAGGATGCAGGAAAAGGGCAAAATCCCCTGGACTTTGGTTGCTCCTGCTATCATAGTACTCGTTATCATATTAGGTGTGATCTATGCCGAATCTAGCAAGGGACCATCCACAATTATGACAACTTCTCCCGGTAACTACAATTTCCCTTTCGCTTGTGAGGGACAGGGATCACTCTACATGCATATTCATCCTTGGCTTCGAATTGTCATAAATGGTCAGAACATCACAGTGCCCGCTGACATCGGGTTAACTAGTTCGTGCACAGAACCTGTTCACACGCATGATGCCTCGGGAATAATTCACATCGAATCCGAAACAAACTCGAATTTCACTCTCGGAGATTTCTTCAATATCTGGGGAACAACGTTCGCTAACGCGGTCATCAACAACACAAAAGATCCCATTGTGTTCAATTCGACAGACATCCTTGGATTCAAGACAGATAAGACTCATAGTCTTAGTCTCGTCGTTGATGGAACAGAATCCAATGCGTACGGCTCTCTCGTCTTGAATACGCTTGACTACTGTAATGCGGCTAATTCAGTCGCCCAGTCGTCGCCCTGTTACGCAACTGCACAGGGTAATCCTTACTTCGGCGGACCAAACGGATACCAGTTCGGAACTGGACACACAATCTTGATAGAATACAAATGACAAATTCATGTGTCAAATATTGACTTGGACGCCTAACATGTGCTGATCTCGCGGTAGCCAGGCCGCAAAACGTAGGAACCCTCGAGGTTCTGTGAATGAGGATATTATCAAACCTGAGAATTGTCTCTCCCTTTATTTGTTCACTTAGCTCAAATTATGCTCACATGTGACGGGTCGAATCCATCAATGCAAGACAAAGGAATGGTTATCACAGTTCTTTTGATAGTTTTTGGAGTAGTTTTGGCAGCCGCGCTTGGATACTATTTTGCAACGATCACCCACGTAGGTAATGCAAGTTCTTCTGCGAACAACCAAACCTTGTCTAGCTCTCAACCGTATCGTCTCTTCATAGTTGAGCCGATGGACACCGGTTGGAATTCTACCACGGCTCAGCCAAAGTTCTTTGTCTTGGGCCCGAATGGACTTGGGTCATCGGCTAACTTATCGGTCCCTGCCAATACGCTAATTCAATTGACAATAGTCTCGTATGATACTCCGACACCCGGAAGTTCTGATCAACAGGGGAAGGTGACTGGCACTGTCGGGAACGGTGCGTACATCATAAATGGCACAGTTGCAAGCATGACTGACGTGAGCATGCAGTGGGGCATGAATACGACTTCCGTGCCAGGAAGCTCGCTTGCACACACATTCACAATTCCATTTTTCGGGATCAATGTCCCGATTCCAGCTGGTGATACCGTCACAGCTTATCTCCGCTTTAATCAGAAGGGCGTTTTCCAATGGTTCTGTGAGACTCCTTGCGGCTTTGGACCGAATGGGACGGCGGGAGCAATGTCGCAACCTGGCTGGATGGAAGGTCAGATAACTGTCACCTGAAACTCAATTCTGGCTCCTCGAATATGACTTCCGACCCGGGTTAATGACATTCATTGAGAAGACTGTGGGCGTTTATCTCGGGCCTGATAGTTGCCCTTGCTCTCTTTCTAACAACAATCTCTTGGTATGCTCTTGATTATCATTCAGGGAATTCGATGTCGAACATAATGGGGCAGATGATGGGCGGCCAATATTCTGGTCTTGTGAATCCAATGCCGACTTACGTCTGGTTTTCGTTGATTGTTCTGGTTGTAGCGCTGGCAATCAGCGTAGTCGGAACAGTGTATTATGTTGTTTATCCGGAAATTAAACAATCAACCGCTGATGGCATTGAAGCGGACAAGAGGCCGTCTAGTTCGGATACAGTCGATAAGGTCATTCATTCTAATTTGCCCAGTAATCCCGCCCTGTCTTCCAAAGAAAGTTGGTCAATGCTTATGCGCACTTCCAAGCCAGAGGAAAAACGCATCTTGGAAGTCCTTTCTGCACACAACGGAGTTTATCTGCAAAAACTGATAGTGAAAGAGACAGGCCTTAGCAAACTGAAAACACATCGAATAATTTCTCGCTTCGTGGAGCGGGGTATAGTGAATGCTACAAAGAGTGGTAACACCAATGAAGTAAGATTGTCCCCGTGGCTGAATCAAACTCCCCAAACAGGGAATCCCGCGAAGGCCGACTGATACGATAAAGGACATTTGTGAGGCTCTCACCAGTACTTCACGACCGCCTCTCTGATGAGTCTTTGAAACGTGAAACCGTTTCGTTTCAGCGAACTTCCATACGCCCCCTGTTTCCATATACTAAGACGAGGTTGAAAATAAAATGAAGACAAGAACAATGGTCGTGTTAGGAATCGCAGTAGCCATAGCCGTCGGTCTATCCCTGCCGTTAGCCAGTGCCTATTCTGGTGGTTCTGGCGGGCTCCAAGGGTTCATCGGCGGAATGATGGGAAGAAACACCCCGCAGCCGTCCTATCAATCTATGATGGGAAATGGTTACAGCTATGGAGGCGGGATGATGAGCCAAGGAGGAATGATGTCATCATATGGATCAATGATGGGTAGTGGTGCCAATTATGCTGCTTGGTGCTACCAGAATATGAAGAACTTTTCCTCGAGTGTTGGGGACTTGGTCATGATCTCTGGATACTCATTCTATCCATCTAGTTTGACTGTGGCAAGAGGCACAACGGTCACCTGGATCAATATGGATTTCGTTGTCCACACGGTGACTTCTGGAACTGAGCAGAATCACACGAATCTCTTTGATTCGTACGAGCTTTCGCACATGCAGAGTTTCAGCTATACTTTCACTACTCCAGGTGTTTACCAGTATTACTGCGACATTCACCCCGGTATGGTCGGAACGATAACTGTGACGTAAGCAAAGAAGAGCAATTCTTAGGTTTGATAATCATGTGCTCCCCTTTTATTTCGTCCAGAGAATGGAAGACAGGTGTCGGAAATACAAAAGATCGAGGTAGTTGGGATACGAGAAAGAGCGGAATCTCGAAAATTGCCAGCATCTCCCTTACTGCGATCTTGATTGTGATAGTTGTACTTGGAGTCTACCTAGTATATTCTCTGAATAATTCCAACGGCGTTACTTCGACCAGCTCTAGACTGATCGACAGCATATCGCTCGCCGGGTTTTCCCTCGATCCTTTGAATTCGAATGTTTCAGGAACCGTCCAAGTAATCAGTAGTTCGCCGTTGGTTCGAACGGACCTGTACATCAATGGAACTTTCATGGGTTCCATGAACTACACAAGAGGATTAGTGACGGGTTCAACTTATTCTATGATGTACTCGATTAATCCGGGATCGATGCCAATGATGTCCAGAATGCACTTGGTTGCAGGGAGGAGCTACATGATCACGCTGATGGCTCTGTTTAGCGACGGAACGAGGTGCAACGCTTCCTCTGTTGTGGTTGCCGGGCAGGAACGACAAATGATGTCTTCAACAAACAGTATGATGGGTCGTTAGTAAGAGAAGGATAAATGGACTGATGAAGTCGTTCAAAGATGACAATCGATTGGGTGTATCAGATCCCAACCATGATTGGATATCATGTAAAGTTCAGCATTTGCTAGATTGTTTGATATTTTTTCATGACACATATGCCAGCTCAAAACCCAAATAGAAGACAAATTAGATGGTCGAAGATGTGGCAGAAGTAATCAAAAGGCGACGGAACTATTCCAAAATTGCTCTGAGCCCAGAGCAAGCAAACAACTTTCTGGACTCCATGGTCTGGCTTCGAGTCGCCACGATGGACGACAAGGAAGAGATCTGGAACTTGCCGACGCATTTTGTGAGGCTTGGGGATGATGTTTACTTCGACGAATCGCAAGATTCGATCATGGTTCAGAATATTGAGAAGCACCCCAACATTTGCGGCGTAGCTGATACAGGTTATTCGTACGACGATCTTGTGGGTACGATCATCCAGGGCGAAGCTAGTTTCGTCGATGACAAACAGACAACCGATCAAATAACCAAAATCATGACTGATAAGTACGCAGGTTTAACCAACAGGCCTCCGTTGCAGGATTTTTCTACCCGAGTTTTTGTCAAGCTAAAGCCCTACAACAGCTTCGAAGTACTAAGCTGGAACTTTGGCAAGGGCCACCTCTAGGATTCAGCTCGAGATTCCACAATGGGAGTTGGACGTAAAAGTTCCATGTGGGATAACTCGACTTAACATTACGTCCTGATTGCAAAGATGGGGATCATTTGATTCAAGAGATAGAAAACCTGGCAGAGATAATCGATCATCTCATTATCACGCCAATATTTTCCGGATCTTCCCTAGCTGCAAGACCTGTCGTCTTGGAGTTGTACAAAGCAGCGCGTGAGAAATTCGGGAAACCGCTTTGCCTGGACGCGTTTGAAAGGATAATTTCTGGGGCCGAAAAATCAAAAACCGTTCTGATGACAACTGGATTTGTCGTCCCACCCTGGATGGAGGCAGAAACTGATGGCCCAGTTGGTACTGCCACACTTGCGAGATCTCTCAACCTCGGTCTCGACATTGTTCCCGTGATTGTTACGGAAAAGTCGTCAGTTCACAAAATGAAATCCGTGATGGAAGCTGTTGGATTTCGGTCGGGTGACTTGAAACAAGTTAACGGGGCCCCAAGAAGATGCGCCGTTGTAGGATTCACCACTGACAATGGGAAAGCCGAAGAGGAAGCTGAAGAATTGGTTAGTGAGGTAAATCCGTCTTCCATCATTGCCATCGAAAAAGCTTCGCCGAACAGGGCGGGTGAGTTCCACAGCGGTGTGGGAGTAAATATCTCTGACGTTTCCGCGAAAGTCGACAAACTGATAGAAATTGCAAAGAAATCCGGGATACCCACAATTGGTGTCGGAGATGCCGGAAATGAAATCGGGATGGGATGCATAGAGGAGACGGTTAGAGAATTGCTGCCGACCGGATCTAAATGCGGTTGTCCGTGTAATCAAGGCGTAGCATCCGCCGTGGCGACCGACTCGTTGATTGTTGCAGGAACCTCGAACTGGGGCGGATCAGCAATCGAAGCGCTCCTCTCGTTTCACCTCAGCGCCAAGGAGTTGTTGCACGATTCTGCGATGGAAATCAGAATGATTAAAGCAGCAGCCGCTCTCGGATATATCGACCCCGCTTCAGGATTCGCAGATCCCGGCGTTGACGCCATTCCTGCATCCATCCACGGAGCGCTGATCGATGTTCTCAATTTCATCGTGAGCTCCCGCAGGGCGGACTCTTTCTACATTCGGAAGTATAGAGAGTATACGAAGAAAAAGCGCGGCTAATGCTCGGCTAGCAGCGAGCCACAACCCTTTACCTTAGATTCAATCTTCAATGCCCTAAGAGAACTCCACAAGCTCGCAGCATTGCTGCTCAAAACAGGCTTTCCCAGATTTTTTTCCAGTTTTGATAGTACCGTGATTGTCTTCAGATCGGTACAACTGAGAAATACTCCGTCTGCTTCTTTGCTGTTTACAGCTTTTGCCAGTCTTACAGTGGTCTCTACTGGTTCGGAGTGGAGTTTTTCTCCCGTGACGTAACCCAGGCCTTTTAGCCTTGTTACCTCGAACCCGTTTTCCTCGAAGAATTCTCTTTCCGCCAAGTTCAATTGATCCGAATATGGTGTCGCCACAGCAATTTTTTTCAAACCCATTTCATTGAGAGCTTGCACAACTGCTCCAGCTGTGGTAATGACTGGCATTGATACGGAAGATTTCATCCTTCGTATCAGCTCCTTCTCCCATTTTTTTCCTCCGATTAAACTGCCGGTTGTGCAGGCGTAGAGTATCGCTCCGACCTCGGCGCTTGCAAGCAAACGACAAGCATCATCAGTGTTCTTCGCCATCTTCTCGAGATCCCTTTTAGTTCCTCTTTCCAGCATCAGACGAGTCGCAAATATCGAAACTTCTTCTGGAGCAACGGCGTTGAATTCGGGCTCGATTGTCACGTTGAGCGACGGTACAATCATGCCGAGTCGGTGGGTGTTGCCATATCGCGGCGATATCATACAATCGTCTCCAAAGTTTGCTCAGTGTTTTGTGCTTGACACATACTGGGAAAGATCTACGTCATTTTGACCGGGTACGTACTTCCTTACCTTTTCTTCTGATGCATCCATCGGTGCGGTTGCGTCAATTCCTACTTTGGACTGGTGGAGGTGGTGGAGGTCCCTTGGGAATCCTCTGGCTTCTGGGACCACAAAAATTCCGGTGTCGGGCCTTCCCCTTGAGAGCATCGCCCACCATGCGTCGTTAATGTCGTAGGCGTCTACATCGTCATCCACCACGACGCAGTACTTGAGCCATGAATGAGCTCCGAAACAGCACATGGCGGCATTTTTGGGCTCTCCCTCAAACCTCTTTTTGATCGATACAACGCAACCTAGAAGTGATGGAGCGTTATTGACTGCTCTTACCTGATAACCGGCATACTTCAGGGCGCGATAGAGATATGCCTCTCGCGACAGCGCGAGCAGGTGAATGTCCTCCTTACTTCCGGCCTGAATCGTGTGATAGATCGCTTGTTTCCTGTGCGTGATCGCCTTCAGGCTGAAAACGTGATTCTTTGATTGAGGTATGTAGAACTGAAATACGTCGCCGTACGGCCCTTCTTCCTCCCTAACATTTGCGAGCACTTCTCCTTCAAGAATGAACTCAGCATTCGCCGGGACGTTGACATCGATCGTTTCGCATTTCACTAGTTCCACCGGACTTTCAGCGAGCGCACCAGCCAACTCAAAGTGATCTACCCCAAATGGAAGGGATGCCGATGCAGCGATCATTTCAAACGGATGAGCACCGATGACGATGGCAACCTCGAGGTTTTTTCCCCTTTGCTCGGCCTTGCCGTGGATGACTCCTAGGTGCTGGGGCGCCATCATCCTTATTCCTAGTTTGTCAGGTTCTTTGAACTGCATTCTATTGAAAGACATGTTTGCATAGCCGGTCTCGGGATCCCTGGCAACTGCCATTCCAGCTGTAATGAAGGGGGCGACATCTCCGACGGCGTGGGTGACTATTGGCAGAATTGATGCGTCGGCCTTTGTACCGTTCAGGATAACTTCTTTCACTGGTCCATCTGAAACAATTCTTGGTTTGATCGTCTTCTCGCTGCGTCTGACGTACTCTGGAACAGTTTCAGCTTCTGGAGTATTCAGGATCATAGAAAGCATCTTCCTTGATATCACCAGGTTCGCGACTGCGGCAAACTGGCTTCCCTTCACATTGTGGAAAATTATCGCCTTGCCTTCTCGTTCAGCTGCCTTAACCACAGCTGATAATTCGAATTTTGGATCAACTTCTTTCTCCACTCGGAGAAGAAGACCCGCCGATTCAAGCTCTGCGAGATAAGATCTGAGGTCGCGTTCTTTCATAGACTAGACCTTACGGCCTGGCAAACGTGTCTATATTGCTATAGTCCGGAAGTATCCAGTCTGTCAGAAAAAGAAGATAAAGCTCGGGGCAACGAACTTGGGAACATGAATTGGAGACAAGACGCACTTGAACCAGTGAAGATGGATCAGGTTTTCCGTTATATCGACAACCAGTTTTTCATGAGAGCCGCAACTGTATCTCTCAACGGAAAACTTCACAACATACCCTCCAACTTCATTCGTTTTGAAGATAAGATCTATTTCGATGCCGACGACGCCTCTATCAAGATCAAGAACATTCGAAGAAATGGAAAAATTACGCTCATCTGGAATAGTGGCAAGCCGTTTTTCGATTCTCGTGGCGTGATGATGAAGGGAAGGGCAAAGGTGATCTCAGATAAGGATTTGGAATGGAAGGTGTACGACGCGATAAATGAAAAGAGCTTTGCAGGGTTGCGATCATCATACACATTCTATCACAGACAGCCATTTCCCCGCGTCAAGATAGAGGTTGAGCCGACTGAAATGTTCGCATTCCATTTTGAAAAAGGAAAGCCGATTAGGGGGATTAACACCAAATAACAAACTCCGTTTTTTCCTCAGCCATGTTTCTCCGCAGTTAGAAATTCTACTCTTGCATTGAAATCATGAAGAAACAATACTTCAGCAGCTGTCATTCTCTGGGCGAGTTGCTAGCCGCTCGTGCAAAGGATAATGGGCCTCAAATTTTTGCCTATTTTAAGGATCAAGTCATGACTTTAGGGCAGTTTGACGCCGACTCGAACCGTCTCGCAAATGCTCTAGTCCAAAAAGGGATAAGAAGAGGACAGAAGGTCGCAATCATCTCGCATACCAATCTAGATTATCTTGTGTGTGAATTCGCGATTTTCAAAGTTGGGGCTGTATGCGTGCCGTTGAATTGTTTGCTAAAATCCCATGAACTCTCGTATCAACTGGACAACGCTGACGTCGTCCTTGCTTTTGTGCACAGAAATTATCTCGACGAATTTGTGGCAGCG
>JAPCJU010000033.1 GCA_027886795.1 Nitrososphaerota archaeon
CGAGCTTGACTTCAGCACTGTCGGCTCTGGCCTAAATAATTACACTTTCACATTGATTTATCCGTCAAACTTTACCACGTCACCCTTGACAGTATCCGTAGATCAAATTCCTTTGAGGAATGTCAAAATAACTTCTAACGCGACTTACTATTTTGCAACTTTCTCGATCCCCGCGGGACTGCATTCAATAGCTTTATCTTACATTTCCCCTAACTCCAACGGTATTTATCTGACAAATCCGATTCTTAATCCAAGCTTCTCAGTCATCGCCGTTGTGGTTCTTCTGCTCGTTGTCGGGACGGTCTTCATATTGTATTACGTGAGAAGACAGAATTATGCGCCGAGAGCGACTTGATCAGCGATAAGTTTTCATCGCAGTTAAACAATTAAGACAAAAATACTTTGTAAACTATCCTTGGCTTTCAGTGTCACTGCAGTTGCAGTCCGGGGCAGTTGCTGTGCTTTGGACAACATTGACGATTCTTGTCGATTGATATGCCGAGGCAGTTGATTTCGATTCTCCGCTCAATCCTGATGACCTTTCTTGAGAAGGGTTAAAGGAAAAAACTTGCGGGTCGAGAAGATAGACAATAGCGACGCCTCCTGAAATTAATAAGAGAATAGTGATCGCAATCAAGGTGCGCCACCCCATTTGCAGTCCACGCATTTTTCGGTCTCTGTCGGTGATAGATAGTTTCCACCCTTTAAACAAAACGAATCTGAAAACAAATCAGCGGCTTGCGATTCGTCCGGTGTTTGAGATAGCCCTCTCGGGATCCGGCATTATAGCTTATATCGGGTGCAACAACTTGGTATTCTGAAATAGGCGAGCTCGAACGCACGTTTTGGCTTCTTTAAGAGACAAATCTGGGTTTAGAGCGACGATTACTCTGGCAGTTACACTGCTTTTAATCGCGATGATATTCAACCCTGCTCTAAATTTCTCCCCGAACGGATTATCTAGATACGCTTCCTCAACCTCTCCGTCCGCTGTTTGGCCAACAACCCAGCATGACGCTCAGCGCACTTCATTTTCACCATATGCGGGCTCGACATCCAACTCGACCGATTGGGTGTTCGGACCGACCGGTCAAATCAAATACTCACCCGTAATTGGCGCCGACGGAACGGTGTACGTGGTTGATAGCAATTTTCATCTTTATGCAATAAATCCTGACGGATCACTGAAATGGGAAAAGACTTTCAACGAAGGATTATTTTCTCCTTCGATTGGACCGAGCGGCACGATTTATGTTCCCGGGACGAGGCATTTGTTTGCGTTCAATCCCGATGGCAGTTCTCCTTGGATTGGACCTTACAACATTTCGACAAGCCGGAATTCGTTGATCGCAATTTCCCAAACAGGAATCATTTTTGAAGTGGATACGAACGGAACACTACACGCGATCAACCCGTTCAACACGGTTGCTTCCACGATCTGGTCGCTGAAAGTTTCGTGCCTTCCCGCGACTTTAGCTATAGGCCCATCAGGTTCTATTTATTGCGGAACTGCTTCGAATGGCACCTCAGCAGCTCTCGATTCGGTAAGTTCCACCGGCGAGTTGCTCTGGTCATTTCTTACAAAATCCGCTGTGAATGTTCCGCCCGCGATTGGTCCGGACGGGTCAATTTACATCGTCAGCAGCGGCGGGGAAATCTTTGCAGTCGGGCCGGTTGGAAACCAACTATGGACTATTTCCAATGTCCACCAAGAACAGACATCTCCAATCATCGGGCCTAATGGAACCTTGTATGTTGCCGGCGATAAGCTTGTTGCGATCACTATCACGGGATCGGAAATTTGGTCTGAGTTCTGTTATCCGATCTCGAGCTCTCTATGCATTCCATTTGGACCAATTGATAGCATGTCGGTTGATCCCTCGGGAACTATCTATGTTGGGACAAACACCTCAGGACTTATTGCAGTGAACTCTGTCGGCACCCTGAAATGGGCTTTCAACAGTCTGCCAAGCGGCGAAGGAATTATTTCGCCTCAGGCCATTGGAACCGGCGGCCAAATTTTCATGGGCACAGGTTGCCTGAATTGCAATGGAACGGGGTACGGTCACGTTTATGCAATCGGCCGACCATCAGGCTCCTCGCCGTTGTCAGTGACGGAGTCTGGACTGCCAACCGGTACAAATTGGTCGTTTCTCGTTGCAGGGAAAAATTACACCACATCAAGCCAGTCTTTGTTTTTTTCATTGCCCAATGGCAACTACAACTGGGCGGCGCCTCCATCTACATTCTATAAGACGACCGGGATCAGGTACGCGGCCAGCCCTACAAGCGGGTCGATAGGGATTCCATCAGCAGCTCCAGTTTCATTGTCTTTCGCCAGTCAGTATCAAGTGAATTTCATTTCATCCCCTTCAGCTGGAGGGAATATCAATACGGGCAGCGGGTTGTGGTACTCGCCCAATTCGGTTATCAAGGCTAATGTTACCGCGACGCCTGGATATCAGTTCGGAATTTGGAGAACTGACTCCTCATCAATAGGCATCACAAACCCATCTAGTCTTGATACGTCTATCATTATCAACGGACCCGGAACAGTGGTAGGAGTTTTTGATCCTTTGGTTACTATCAACGCAGCAAATGGTGGATCTGTTATCTACCTCGATCCGCCCTTTGTCGGAAATGTGGAGGCGGGTCAATCGATTTCCTTCTATGCCCCAAGTGAATCGATAGTTGTGCTGACAGTTCGTCCATCAAATGGATATGCATTTGGAACCTGGAACGTAATGGGGGGAGCTGTTTTCGATAACTTTTCTCCCAATGTCGATTTTAGAATCACGTCCCCCACGAACTTGACTGCAGAGTTTGCAGTCCAGAAAACAACCTCTTCGATTATTGTCTCTACGATCCAGACCTCCACGAGTACTCCTTCTTCAACCACTTCGACGCCACAAACAATTATCGTTCCAAAAACCTCGACTCTTCCAACTAGCAACGTCGCTTTGGACATCGCGATTGCAGTAATCATAGCTCTAGCTGTTGGCCTTGGCGTTGTGTTTCTAATGGGGATCGGATTCCTCAGAAGACGCCAGATCTAGCTTTCCTTTCATGAAAACATCAATCGCCCTAGAAACTCGGAGATGACGACCAAGGGTTCTCGCCCGTTTCTCTTCGTAGAAATTGGTTCGTGTTTAGGGCAGTTGACTGTGGATTAATGTCTCGAATCACATCCCCACAGGATTTCATTTCAGGTGTCTTGAATGGCCTACAAGGATCCAATCGTGACATAATTGTAAGATAGGCTCGGTGCACTCCTATCGAAAATCGATATCGTTCGAATTTCGAATGATGTTTGGCCACGCTCAATATCGAAAGAGCAAGCTTTCGATTTAGGCGAAATTAGTTAGGCGTTTTGCGTACTTTGGAATTCCTTGCAATCGTTATATAGATTTCAGATCTGTACTAGTGAACTATGTTAATTGGATCTTCAACTTCCCATCAATCGAGAACTACTAAAGGAGCTCTTGTGCTCGTCAGCTTCGTATTCATTTTCATTCTAGCGTCTGTTGCTATCGGATTCCGAGCATCAAATGCTTCAATACCATCGACTAGAGGATGCCATGGCGGCGGAGACGGAGGCGAAGTCACGTGCACAACTTCGACCGACTCGACTACCACGGTCGTGTCATCGAGCTCAACAGAATCATCTACTTCAACGTTGACAGTTTCGACTACTGTCAGCGACCCGACATATGACCCACCAATAGTTCCCTCACAATCAACCTGCAGTGCGCTGAACGGAATTAGCTACCAATCGCTTGCCTCGGGAACCCAACTCACAATCGCCTTCAACGGTAACGGACAAATGACATTCACCGTTCCATCCCAATCTTTCTCCTGGAACTGGTATTGGGTACCAGCCAATGGAGTAGACACCAACACCCTGTCGCAACAGATAACAAATGCAATGTGGTCAAGCGGTCACGGCCAGAACTTTAGCTTCTTTGTCGCTTCGTTGAATGGACAGACGGGAATCGTTCTGCAAACTGACTACGCCCTTGCACAAGCCTGCGGAAAGTAGAAAACTAACTCCCAACACAAGAGAAATTTGCGGCACTGATGCTTTGAAATCAGTGATCGCATTCCTTTTTTTCTTTGATGTTTGAAAAATGTTCTCAAAAATTCAGTTTGAAATTCATGGTATTGAATCGTTTTTTGTCGAGAGAAAGCTTAGGGCACTCAAACCGCGGGGATTTGTTTGATTAACTGGCAGTTTTGTGAAAAATGTGGAGCCGATGAAGACATTAACTATTGTTCGGTACACTTACTATTTCTATGCATTTCATGTGACATGGAATTGCATAACGAAGAAATAAGAAGAGGCTATGCCTCATATCAGTGAAAAACGACTTCCATTGACTAGAAATTTAGGTCAAGAAAAAGGAACATCGACCGACCATAGTATATTTTCGGTCGGCCGGTAACTAGACCTTACACAGAAAGAGAAATAAGCTAAGATCTCGGATAAAGATCCATCTTGGTAATCGACTTCGGAACTATAGGTCTCTACCTAATCCCACTCGTGTACTTTGTCGCGATAATAGTTGCTACTTGGGTTGTCGCTAGAATCTCCAGCATCATAATCGGTGGTTTAATGAGACAAAGCGTTCCTCTTCTGGTTTCGCAGGCGAGGAGGGTAGTCTGGCTGATAGTATGGCTCATAGGAATCGTTCTTGCGATTGAGCAACTTGGCATACGGTCAGATATACTGTTGGTAGTGGTTGGATTGTTTGGCGTAGGCGCGATCATTTCTCTCAGAGTACCACTCGAAAATATCGGGGCCAAGTACTTTACCGATGTATATGTTCCATTCAAAGTCGGAGATTCGATAACAGTTCAGGACCATTCAGGGAAAGTCGTCGAAGTAAATTCAGTGACGACCATCCTACTTACAGATGACGATCGACTGGTTTCCGTCCCCAATTCAGCCATGATCAAAGAAATTGTTACGAATTCGACGCCTCAGGCGTGGAAGGAACTAACCATTCCAATCGTGATAGGAAGTGGAATCGACCTAGCGGAATTCGAAAGCAGCGTCTTAAAGAATTTCAACAAGCTTCGTTTGCACTTAGACAGAAGATTTCCGCCCGTGTTGACAATAAAGTCTCGAACTCCGCAGTCCACTGAGCTTGCGTTGACGATAATGATACTCCGTCCAGAGCAGAGAGATACTATTGTTACTGAGGTCAACAAAAGAATATCCGAAGTTATCAGGACAATGCAACAGCAAAAGAAATAGTGTCCGACTCATAGACCTTTTTCACACCGTCAGCTTGCTTGCATCACAATTCTTTCGAAGTCGATTCCGTACCCCATTTTTTGGTACATTGGAAAAACGCCATCACTCGCAAGTGTCTGGAGTAAAATCAAATTGGATTTTCTTTGCTTTGCAATTGATTCAGCTTTGAGCATGAGGCTCCTCGCAACCCCCTTGAATCTGCGCTCAGGGACAGTTCCGACGCAGTAGACTCCTACCAGTCCTTCCGGAAAAAAATGAAGTAACGAGCAGCCAGAAGCTTCCGCGGAGATCTCTTTTTCCCTCGCAAGGAGCAACACGGTTGATGAATTTTCAACGATGAGTTTACCTCTGCTTCGCAACTCTGGCCTCCAAGTGTCAACAATGCCAAATGATCTGACGAACGTGGCGTTCCATTTTTCTATATCTTTTGTTTCGTCGACGAAGATTTGACCGCTGACCGGCATTACGGAATCTCCAATAACTTTAGACATTATCTCCATTTTTTCAATGACCCGAAACCCAAATTCAACCGCGGCCCCCTCAAACTTTCGCGCGTGCCTCCAAAATTCTTCAACAAATATGCTCGCGGGAACTTGCTTACCGCTTGCTGCTGACTTGATGTTAGCCAAGACATCCAGAATTTTCTCTTCCGAGGGATCGCCTGAATCCATGATTTTTTCAGATACTACAGCGTGGTTGAAAATTGGATCGTCGGAAAAATACTTGTTGTAGAAAAGAGTGAAATCATCCTCTCTCTTTACATCAGAGAATAACTCGTCGAAAGAGTATTCATTCCCAAGCATCTTGCGAAAACGTTCAAAATCAATGGGTGTCAAAAAAGCTTGAATCCCAGGGTTTCAGCAAAGTCCCAGAAAGCGAGACCCATCTCGATTCTCTCTTCGCTTTCGTTTTTCTTCAATATTTTTTCGCTCAGTTGCAAGAGAAGAGAAACTGCTGCTGGAGTATCTAGATCGTCATCCATCCGGCTTTCAAATTCCATTCGGATTTTCTCGATCGCCTCCTCATTCCGTTGTGGGAGCTTCCCGATTAGTTCGCTTTTAGGTATCGCTCGAGATGCATCTTTAATTATAGAAAACGCTTGTTTGCTGGCGGCCAGAGATCCAGGGCTGTACTCCAATTCATCGCGATAATGATGCTTCAGGAAATGGAACCTTATTTCATCCGACGTGTGTGTTTTCAACGCTTCTTTAATCGTAACCACGTTCCCTAAGCTTTTACTCATTTTTTCCTGCCCTTTCAAAAGCAGCCCAGTATGCATCCAGATCTTGACAAACGGAACAACATTGGAAATCGCTTCGTCCTGCGCCAGTTCTGCTTCATGATGCGGGAAGATAAGTTCGGTTGCTCCACCATGAAGATTGTACGGGCCTTGCATCTCTTCGAAGGCGATCGCGGAATCTTGAATATGCCACCCAGGTCTTCCCGTGCCGACGGGAGTCTTCCAAATCCCCTCGGTCGCATCAGGAACAGATCTCCATAAAAGAAAATCTACGCTGTTTCTCTTACCCGGCGCAGCGTCGATTTGTTTGAATTTCAAATCAAAGGCGTTTTGATGAGAGAGTTTCCCGAAGTCTTGAGCCCTCGAGGTGTCAAAGTAGACATTTCCGTTCAGGCTGTAGGCTTTTCCAGAATCAAGGAGTTCCTTTACAAGGGAAGCAGATTCTTCAACATACTTTGAAACTCTCGCATACCTGCTGACGGTATCGATATTCAGGGCCTCAAGATCCTGGAGGAAAGCATTGTAAAATTTGTCTGCGATGTCCATGTAGGGCAAATTTTCTTTTTTAGCCCTGTCGAATATCTTATCGTCTATGTCAGTGATGTTTATGAGAAAGAAAACTTTGCGTCCCCTTTTCAGGAGCCATCTTGCGAGTAAATCGAAGGAGAGATACGTTTTCGCATGACCGAGGTGGACATTGTCCTGAACGGTCGGGCCGCACACGAACATGCGGAATTCATTATCCCCATCTATCCCGACTTTAGTCTCTGACAGTGTATTGTAGATTTGCAAATGAATGGTCTCTCATTCTAAGATTAGGAACTGGAATTAACGGACTGACATGATTGGCAAATTATTGTGATGAAACGAGAGGTTCCCGCAGACCACGAAGGTCAACCGGGCTCTAGACGAAGAATCGAGACAATTGTTATTACGCTTTTATCCTACTTCCTGGCTATTAGAGGTCTGAGGATGCCCCGAAATTCCGTGGACGGCGTTGCTGCAAGTCCAAGATATTCCGAAAGGAAAATCACGCAGATAAGAGAAATCAAGACTCTACTTTGGGGACTCGATCTGGACGAAGGAATCAGGTTTGTCGCCGAGATAGCTGGGTACCCAAAAGGGGCGTTTGTTTTCGTAACAAAGTGTGACGACAAGTACTGCATTAACATCAAAGAGAGGGTACTTGATGACGGTACTAAGGAGTTCGTGCCTAATGGGAAAGAGCAGTGGAAATACTTTGAAACTGCTGAAGGCGCTTGGAACTTTATCAATAAGTTTCTAAAGCCGCCGTTTGAAGCTTTTTACTACTAGCTTCTCCGAGACCTCATAATAGAATTAATTACTTCCCGACATAATCGATATCTAGATTTTTTCATTCCAGAAGATCTGATTCGATACGAGTCACGGGAGGCCGACAACTTGGAGCATGCAATCTTTAATACCGATTTCCTACTTTCATGTCCGGCGATTATCAGGTTTTTTTGAATGACCGAGGTTCAGGCCTTAAGACAGCAACAGCAACCAACTCAGGATAGATTACCCAAGGTCAAAGAGAGCATCGACAGGGTTGGGATAGCCGGGCTTCGAACTGGTCTCAGGCTTTGCGGCCGGGGCACTGAAACTTGTTACACTGCGGAGATTGATCTCTTCATTGACCTTGATCCTGATCGAAAGGGGATTCACATGTCTAGACTTGTAGAATCGATTAATGATGTGGTCTCCAAAGGCTCCAGAAAATCCAGGGAGAGTTTTGAACGACTCGGCATGGATATTCTCAACGAATTGAGAAAGAGACACAAGTATTCAAAGGGGGAGATTACGATAAAGACAACGCTCTTCTTGCGGAGGCATACTCCGGTCACAAACAAGCCGACGGACGAGCCTTATGACGTATCTATCGGGGTTCTTTTCAAAGACGACGAAGTTTTCAAGAATTTGAGGGTTAGAGCGATCGGGAACACCCTCTGCCCGCACAGTCTCGAAACTACTAAAGGAAAAGCTCACGTCCAGAGAGCTGAACTGGATCTTTCCATTGAGGCTCCGATCAAAGAAAAGATTCCCTTGGAGGAACTGATCGCCATTTGCGAAAATAGCTTTAGCTCCCCTACATTTACAGTGCTCAAGACCGACGACGAGGCTGCCGTTGTTGAGGAAATGTTTCGAAATCCGAAATTCGTTGAAGACGTAGCTAGAGACTGTTACCGACAGGCAAAGAATCTCAAATTTAAGGGCCGCGTGAGGATCAGGGCAACTTCGTTCGAATCAATCCACAAGCACAACGCAATCTCGGAAATTGAGAGGGTGTTCGAATGAGGACTGGCCTCGGAATGGAGTTTTTTGTAGATTATAGCCACTTCCTGCCGGGCCATCCAAAATGCGGGGTGAGGCACGGTCACACTGCCCGCGTAATCGTAGAGCTCTTCGGGCAGATTCGTCCTGACGGGATGATAATGGATTTCAAAGAAATGGAGGAAAATTGCTGGAGTGTTCTCTCCCAAGTGGACCACAAAGATCTCAACGACAAATTCGAGAGGCCGACCTCAGAGAACGTTGCAAATTGGATTTTTTCAGAGCTCAAGAAAACGATGCCCATTTCCCGCGTGAGCTTTTTTGAGGGCCAGGGTAAGTGGTGCGTCGTTGAGGCTTAGATTATGTTGATGGGCTCTTTCTGAGATAATGAGATTGGCTGCATCTCAAATAACTTAGACATCTTGTTGCAGTACGTGATGGGCTCTGATA
>JAPCJU010000034.1 GCA_027886795.1 Nitrososphaerota archaeon
CCGAACAAAGTGAGATTGGGTTCTGTAATTGAAATAAGGTTTAGAGAGGTCACGGCTGACCAGAAACTGGACGCGCCTTTCATAGTTAAGATAAAGCACGACAAGTCCCCGAGCGAATGTCTTCTCTCGCAGATCCCGAGCTACATTGTGACCTAAATCCAATTTTGGTTTTTTCTTTGTCTCAAAAGAAGGAACTTGATCCTGCTTTTGCACTAGAGGTCGCTAACGATTTCTTGGAAAAGACACAAGATCTCTATGAAAAAGTTGAGATCGCTGGTAGCCTCAGGCGGAAGGAAAATTGTTCATGACATTGATTTCGCCGTTATCCCAAGAAGCGAGAATTATGCGGGGTGGAAGGAAAAAGTCTCCGAGAGGGTTGTAAGCATCGGGGGAACTGTAAAACTCTTCGGCGAGCTTATCAGCGATTTTATTTACAGGTCTGTCCAAGTGAATCTTTTCATCTGCCCGGGTGAGGATTCTTGGGGAGTGACGCTGATGTGGGCGACGGGGCCCAAAGGACACACGATCGGGATGACAATCAAAGCCCAGAAGAAAAATCTCCTTTACAATTCCCAGGGGATCTGGACCCGGGACGATCCGACTAAACTGGTACCGGCGAGGACGGAATACGATGTGGCACGAATTCTCGATTGGAAGTACAAAACTCCCGAATTGAGGGGGAAGGATAGTTCAAAGAAGGAACCTGCCTACACTTGATTTACTCATTTACATTCAATATGCTTTCGTTTAGGACGGTCACCTCAATTCCCTTCGAACAATCTCGTTCTCCATTATGGTCTTCTGGAGATCGATTCGCCTGGAGTGATAGACGAGACGCATCCTCTCTGAGGGTTCGCTTTCTTCTATCGCGAGGGTACATAAAAGTTGGAATGCTGGGCGGATCGCACTAAGCTCTAATCTGAGCTGATCATCAGACCATTCCACGACGTTTTCCTCGAAAGCCAGAACTGCCTCTTGGTCTTTTCTTTCAAGCAACATAAAATCATCATACATTCTGGCAGACATTCCGGACGAACTTCAAATTTCGTAAGTAAGAATGTTAGATCCATAATCTAAAGTGGCTTTAGAGCACTATTTAGAAAACCTCTCTATGGGTTAACTTGCGGTCATCCTCTCCTTAGAAAACCATCCACGAAAAATATTACGAGATCTTGAAACTAGTCAAGAGAGCTCTTCTTGAAGAAGGTTTGTTCTTGAAAATTTCTTCAAATGGTTATTTTTCTCTCCCCAATTTTCACAGTGTTTATTCTGTCTTTTTCCCTCCCTTACCAAATGTAGTAGGGCAAAATAATCCATTACTGGAGTAAAATCACTGCTTTGAAGAAGACCATGTTCGGAAAATTCAATAGTCCAGGTGTTGGACACACAAAGGAGTAGGCACCTTTGAGATTAGTGATGATGTCCCTTGTCGTGGTCGTGGTGATATTCGGGATAACATCGATTGCCGCGGCCGCGGAACTCGGGCAAGGATTTCTCACTTCCTCGACAACGACTTTGACGACTTCGACCTCTACGACCGGCCCGACCCAAACCCAAACTTTTACGCAAACCGTTTCCCGCGAATCCACAGTCACCAGCGTCTTAACCAAGACAGTAAATGGAACTTTGGAGTTGTATACGATCACGATAACTTTGACTATTACCCTTCCCGGGCCTTTCACGACGGTGACGAGTTACACGGCAGTTTATCATGCTACAACAACAACGGTTACTTCCACAACTTCAGTAATCACCACAACCATAAGCTGCAGCTCGCCTTACGACAAGCGTTGCCCCCACGAGACCACTACCACCTCGACGACAATTACCAGATCAGGTTAACTTTCATTTGGATACCTCGACAATTATTCTGATTCTCCTCATACTATCGATTGTCGGTATTATTGCTGTGAGCATTTACAGCCTGTATGTCGAAGACAAGCTTCTTTCTCGGGTTGAATCGCTCGAGCTGAACTTGGGAAAAATAATCCAAGGCAACAAAAAAATCGAAGATGCCGAATCAGGAGTTGGAAACGGAATTGGTTCTGTCCAGGCAGACTTGCGTGCATCCAATGAACGAATTCGGATTCTAACGGATGAATTGGCTACGAATAAGATCAAAATGGAAGCAATTGAGAAGGAACTGGCGGCGAGCAACGCTAGGATCGGTATTTTGGCGAACATACAGTCGGTCAGCAGTCAGCAAACTTCTGACCGGGACGCGTCCGAATCAAATGAAATCGAACTGCTGAGAAAAGAGATCTCTGAATTGAAGAATGAACTCAAACTAATCGAAACAGAAAATGAGGAAATAGCAAGCAGGTTCAGTTTGTCGGAAGAGCTCTAAAGCGAAAATCCTTGAAATCACTCGACGGAAGAAACGATTCTCTTCAATATCTCGCTTTCCAATATCGTTCCCATGAGCTTTCCCTGATCGTCTACAACGCTTTCAAACATGCGCGAGGTTTATTGAAATCAATCAGTGCAGTAAGGTCATTGTGGAATTGAAACAGTTCGATAAGGAAACTTGCCTGATAGTTGTCGCCTCTCTAACGCTGGAAGCTCGAAATAATTATCGGTTATTGGAGTAAAATATTGACGATATATATAACCAGGATGATTGAAAACAGATCTTTCAGATAGGATTTAAAACTGAATGAGACGTCATTGCTGGTTGCTCGTCGATGCTCGATAGTATTCTAAAAAATCTTCTACAGGGCATCACGCTTATCGAAGACGAATTTGGAGCGGTCAACAAAATAATCTCAAAACAGGTCGGCGCTTATGCTACTACTTCTGGGAAAAATGTTTGTTTTCTAGAGCCGCCCGAGTCGAACAATCCGAGCCTCACCGGTTTCCCCGAAAATGGTTTCGAACTACCGGAAGGGATCGAGAATTCTGGGGTGTCGCAAAAGAACACCGTGGTTTATCGAACCGACCAAAGATTTCTTCCTTTGGAAGAATTGAAGTTTGACCTGATAGTTTTTGATTCTTTCTCTAGTTACGTATTCGGCATGGCAGAAAAGGAAGTCGTAGACCTGATGGAGGAGATCGTTAGGCTCTCTAGACAGGGTAAGAGTTTTGTTTTAACGTCTGAAAGTGGCATGCTTACGGAACGCGTTAACGGATACATTAGGGCAACTGTTGACAGCGTCATCATAGTAAAATCGGACGTCGCTCAGGGCAAGATAAACCGAGTTCTATACATCCCCAAGATGATCGGGACAAAGCCGCTGGATCACATGATCAAGATAACAGTTGAAGACGACGGTGTAAGCATCGACACCAGAGAGTTTGTGGGGTAGCGTACTCATCCGTCTCTAGGCTTGGGTATTTACCGATCTACTCATAATTCTTCCAAGTCTCTGCCAGATCTAAAACTTTCTTGAAATTAAGGGCTTAGGCACCTAATTTGAGCCAACGACAGTTAGTTCTCTAGTCTATTCAAGCTGACCTTGGGTTCTTTTTCTCTCGCCCAACTAACAAGGCTGCTTTAGCAGGAATAGAGAAGGATTTATGGGCGGCATATTCAGAGGATTCGAGAACAATCTGAGGGTTATGGGCGGTTTTTACGTCGTCAAAATGAAAAAAGATCCAAAGACGGGACAGTATGTCGGCGTCGCTCAGTGGGTTAGGAGAGATGAACCCCTTGCAGGCTCCCGAGTAACCGCAGAAAGCAAGTGGCCGCAGAACAACCAGACTCCCAAACTAGAAATCCGGTCTGACCCCCAGCCTGCTCCGGTATCTACTCCTCAAACCTCAAACGATCTGAACTCCTCGAGCAGAGAGGCTGGAGAGCGCGAACAATCCAATGGCGGGTATCGATCGGCAACCGACACTGATTTTTCACGGTTTGCAGATGACAAAGAAGAAAAAGTTACTGAACCGATGAAGAAAAAGTCTAACTTTTACGATCCTTACGATTCTTATGATCTGTAAACTCTGATCTAGTTCATTTAGTAATCTACAAAGATTTCTAAATTTCTTCCCCAATTCCAAAAGTTCCCAAGATTGCCTGCGGAGGAATCATCCCGATTAGCGCGGGATATTTCTGAATGTGAAAGGTTTTTTACATCGACGAACACGCTAGCAGATGCGATCGATTTCATCTCGATGAAAGAGATCGTAAGATTATTGATACATCGAAGAGTTGAGAAGTAAATGAAAACAGAAAGAAGCGGAATCACTTACGAAATCTTCAGAGAAGGAATGATGTAGAACATGTCTACACAAACAACATCCCAGACCGAACCGATGGTAGAAGGAGAGAAGGAAGCTCCGGCTACCGAGTCTTCGGAAATATTGACCTCCATTCAAGAATTGCAAGGAGAATCTGAAAGTATCAAAGACATTCTAGACATGGAGAAAGCTTATGCTTTAGAAGTTGCGACGATTATGAAACAGTTCCTCGATCAGATTGGAAGATCCTACGTTTTGGATCCCAGTTTGTTTCCTAGGTTGGGTCACGGTGTAAAGGAAGTAATCCTCACTCCTCAGGGAGTGTTCTTTTTGGCTTACAACAACGGCTTGAATATCGCGAGGACGGTCGATGATCTCTCTCCAGACAGCCTGATCAAGGTTCTAGAGCGAATTCTGCCCGATGTAAAGGCATTTCTGACTGAAAGAAGGCAGAAACTGTCCGCTAGAGCGACAATGCTCGAGAAAGTTGCCGGGGAATTAAAGAGAATTCCCAGCATTCCAAAATCCGCGAGAGCTTCCCAAACCAGAAACCAGTAAATCGCGACTGAATTCGACCGCAACTTTTTTGATTGCGCCCGAATTTCTGTTTCTTTTTTCTTCCTTTTCCGTCTAATCGTACTCCAGCATGAGCCTTGTTTTGGCTGCGAAATTATCCGAAGCATCTCTTGAAAGCATAAATCTTCAGTAAATTGCTGGCGATGGTCAAAAGCCTCGCAAATGCCAGCTACTATCACATTCTATGGCGGACTAGGAGAGATCGGCGGAAATAAGATTCTCCTCGAGGATAAGGGTACCAAGGTCTTTCTGGATTTCGGAAAAAGTTTCAGCGCGCGATCAAGATTTTACGAATGGACTGAAAGACCAAGGCAGGCAAATGGAATTGGAGATTTTTTGGCTCTTGGGATTTTGCCAGACATCAAGGGAATATATCGCAGAGATCTATTGCAGCTTGCCAATATTCCAGTCGAGGAGGATAAATCTGTAAACTCGGTAATCTTAAGTCATGCTCACGCAGATCACGCGGATTATGTTTCCTTTCTCAGAGATGATATCGAAATCTGGATGGGGGAAACAACAAACCACGTTATCAAAGCGATTGAACAGGAAAAGGACTCGAATATTGAGTACGAAATTACAGAGTTCAAAGAGCGCCCGATAGATCGCAAGCAACCTCCGATCGAGCGTCGTGTCAAAACTTTTCGAACTGGGAAAAAAATCACGATTGACTCCATTGAAATTGAACCGATTCACGTGGATCATTCTCTTCCTGGATGCTACGGGTTCGTGATTCGCGCTAGCTCGGGTACATTGGTTTACTCTGGTGATCTCCGGATGCATGGAACTCGACCAGATCTCACGACAGATTTCGTGAACAAGGCGCGTGAGGCAAAGCCCGATATGATGCTCTGCGAGGGAACGAGAATAAATGACACGACTTCCTCAAATGAAAATTCTGTTTATGAAACGTGTTTTAAATTCGCAAAGCAGGCAAACGACAGAGACCTGTTTGTTTTCGCCGACTATTCCTACAAAGACATTGATAGGTTCCAGACTTTTTACAAATTAGCCAAGAACTCTAACAGAAAAATTCTTGTTACACCAAAGACAGCGAGGTACCTAGCAAGGCTTGCTGAGAACGATCCTGAGCTCGCGAAAGTAGTCCCCAAACCGGACGACGAATTTATTGGGATTTACAAGCATAGGGCAAAGTCAGGGAGTTACGCCGACAAGGATTACGACCAATATGATCTTGAATCATTCAAGCAATCGAATGTTTGGACCTACAAAGACGTCCAGGCAAGCAAGTCAAAAGTGATCGTGGCCCTCGGAGCGTATCATCTCCAAGAGTTGATCGACCTAAATCCCGGAAATGGAATCTACATGCATTCTTCGAGCGAACCGTTCAATGAGGAGGGCGAAGTGGACGAAGCCCGGACAAACAATTGGATCGAAAGATTCGGAATGGTGAAGGTTCACGCCCATTGCTCAGGACACGCCTCTTCAGTCGATCTCAATTACATTCTGGATCAGATCAAGCCGAAGCTGATCATTCCGATTCACACAGAGCATCCGGAATTCTTTAGGACCTTCCGGGGGGTTGAGGCTCTCACATTAGCGGAGCCCCTGAAACCAATCTCTATTCTATGAGCTAGTTTGATTTCTTTTCTCGGTTGTAAAATACCGCGCTTATCATCGTGTCCTGGACAACTTCCTGGACAAGTATGTTGACCCTCGACCTGTCGGCTTTTTGGGTCGGAGTGAATTCGTCTTTCTCGCCGTCCCAAGAATAAATCGCGCCCTTCGGGATATCCTTGGTGTAAAAAATCATGACAGAGTGATCTATCGGAGTAAATGTATAGGTGTAGTCTCGGTATCGAATCAGTGAGAGAAACTGTTGGCCTGGAATAGACTTGGTGATAACAAAGGAGAACAAATCTTTCAAGGTTCTAAATTCGATCCAGTGAAATTTCTCACCGGAATTATCGTCTTCTTGATCTTTCATCGGGCTAGAAAGATTCTGGCTTTCTCCTTTAAACCTTTTTTCACACACTTTGTCCTGAAGAGAATTCGATCTCCTAGAATCCGATGATGAAAGTTCCTTTCAAATATTGAACGAGCCGTCCTCCAATATTTAGGCATTTAACCGTATTATCGACGTACCTGTTGCTGAAACAAAATTTTCTATGCTAAATTCTGTTTGGCAATTTCCATGATGCTGTAAGGATATATAGCCAAACCTTTGAGCAGTATTTGTTAGGAAGGAGCTGTTTAGTTAGACCCATGTCGTCCCTTGTTGTTTGGTTGAGCTCGGAAACTTATATGCAGGCAAGTTCCTCGCGGAGAGCCTAAGCTTGAAGAAGACAACAGAGACGGTACAGAAGCCTGCCCCAATAAAAGGTACAGATGAGAAAAAACCTGTCCTTCTGGGTCAGACTCGAAGCATAAAGATCGTTGATCTTCAGGTGAGAAAGCGAAGACGCAATCCTGCAAATTGCAAGTACTGCAATCTTCCCATCGAATCTCGGTACGCACTCAGCAAGGGTTCCCGGACTGGAGCTCGATACTACCACATCGAGTGCGCGATTAAAGTCGGATTCGACATTACTGTTTAACAGATTCTGCCATTCGAAACTCTCTCAGTCGCCTCGAATCCTGCATTTAGTTTGAATGTGGGATTTTTGTATTCCCGTGCGAAGTGACCTCATATTCCCAGTGAAAAATCAAACCGCGCATTATGCTCTGTAATTTCGGCCGGGTGCACCAAGTATGGCAAGCGAGACGGACTCTCGGGTGCGGATCTTTTCAACGAGTCTTTGGTCGAGCTATTCGATAACTGTCCTAAACTCGAAAGGGCAGATGTAGATTCACTGTACCTTGGACAGGGTTTTGAGTCGTTCGAACATAGAGCAAATACTGCCCCCGGATTTGTGAACAATTTCGGTTTTCAAAATATACCCGCCACAAGAGTGGAATCTGTTTCATCTTCCGGAGGCACTTCTTTTCGGTTAGGGATCCTCGCCCTACTTTCCGGTCTCTATGAGGTTGTGATCTGCGCCGGAGTAGAAAAAATGACAACGGTCGAAACTTCCTCAGCTCTGGAGATCATTTCCATGGCGTCAGACCGGCCCTTTGAGCAATGGAATGGGGCAACTCTGGCAGCCCTAAATGCACTAGCGGCGAGGGAGCACATGAGAAAGTACGGCACAACCGAAGAGCAGCTGGCGGCGGTCGCGGTTAAAAACCACGAAAACGCGTTGAGCAACGAAAAGGCATACCTCAGAAAAAGAATTTCGATTGAAGATGTTCTTTCATCAAAAAAAATCTGTACTCCACTCAAACTTTTAGACTGCTCGCCTGTCTGCGATGGAGCAAGCGCCGTTGCCTTATGCAGATCTTCCATCGCTTCGAAGTTCACTGATTCTCCGATAGATGTCATCGGCACCGGTGAGGCAAGCGACGCTGATTTTGTTTACAGAGATGATCTAACGTGTTTCAGATCAACAAAACTCGCGGTGAATGAAGCTCTTGAGATGACCGACTTGCGGATTCGTGACATGGATCTGATCGAGCTACACGATGCATTCACGATAAATGAAATCATCGCATACGAGGATCTGGGGCTCTGCGGAAAAGGAGAAGGAGGGAAGCTGGCAGAATCAGGCGCTACTACTGTTCAAGGGGAGATTCCCGTTAACGCCTCAGGAGGGTTGAAAGCCAAAGGTCATCCGATTGGCTCCAGCGGGATCGGACAGGTGTTTGAAATCTATGAGCAACTTACCGGCAAAATCTCAGGACCCAGAAAAGTTGCGGATGCAAATACTGCCATGACCCATTCTATGGGAGGAGCTGGAGTTGACGCGTTGGTGCATGTCTTCCAGATAAGGTGAACCATGAATGCCTGAAGTACTAACGGTGGACTCTTTCTATGATTTCGGAAGAAAGGGAATTTTGATGGGGCTGACATGTGGGTCGGGTCATGTAACAGTTCCTCCGAGAGCGAGTTGCCGCATTTGCGGTTCAACCGGTCTTATCACGACGCAGTTGTCGGGAAAAGGGAGGATAGTTTCCTTTACAGAAGTATTCGTAAAATCAAAAGAGTTCCCACTTGATACGCCGTACACGCTAGCTCTGGTTCAACTTGTAGAGGGAGGAAGCCTACTAGGAGTAATTGATTCGACATCAATCACTGACGTGGTTCATGATGCAAAAGTCAGGATCGAATTCCGACAGTTGGGCGAGGAGAAAACTGGATGGCCCAGAATATTCTTCGTTTCGGATTCCTAAGCAAGATCGTGCCGCTGAAAATATTGTTCTTCTGCTAAGGAGTACTTTGAATAGTCACCGACGTCATCATTGCAGAAGCCGGATTAGCCGGTGGCCCATCGGTGGCACTGCCACCAGGGCATTGGGTA
>JAPCJU010000035.1 GCA_027886795.1 Nitrososphaerota archaeon
CATATCGACCAAAGACTTCTACCGCCGGCCCGATCGCACTTATCAAAAAGTCGGAGCCACGGATCCCGTGTTGCCAAAAATAGTCGAGTTTTTCTGTGATGTTCTTCCTGAGTTCTTCCTTTAATTCATTATAATATGCTGTTTTGCTTTCTAGTCTCTTTCTGCAAACCATGTAGATCGATGAGGCTAGTGCGGCAGATTCCTGCGACCTAAGCCTACCCTCTCTCTCGGTGTTTATCGGCCAAGATGCCGTAAGATACAGATTGGCGGCTAGTAGTCCCCGAATAATCGTTTCCCATGCGGAAGTAGTCTTGTGAGCAAAGACTATTACGGCGATTCCCTCAGGTTTGAGTACTCTGCTTATCTCTGCGAATGCCTTGCCTAACATTTGCTCAAATGTAGACTTTGCATCTTGAGCCCCGTTGCCTAAGGAGTACGCGACTATTTCTGCTGATTTCGGCGTTAGTGGCGTTGAAAAGAGTTCAGGGTACAGAAATCCAATTGATCTCTTTAACCACACATAAAAAAAATCGGACAGGTGAGAGTATGGGACATTATCATAATAAGGTGGATCTGTGATGACTCCATCAAAATAGCTGTCAGGAAACGGTAGTTGCATTGCTGAAGACTGCGCGACAAGAACCGAGCCTTTGTTTAGAGCAGGAATTCCAACCAAATGTTGAATGACTTCCTCAACCCAATCCTGCATATTATGCCATCCGACATCTGTGAATGGGTTTAATTCTACGTAGTCCCAGACCATTACGATGGCTTGTCTTCCAAAAACTTGCTCTATCTTTTCTCCTACAACATTATAGATCACCAGATTAGAGTTCTTCGTAGCAAGCTTGTCTACGAGTATTGCAAGATACGTTGTGATTATCTTGGCGTAGTCAGGATCGGCATGTTTCTCAAGGATTTTTTCATAAGCCAATCTAACTTTTTCTACGAAAGTTATGAGACACAACTTCTGTCTCGTATTGAATAGATCTCCCCATGTTCTCATTCCGTATCTTTGTATGCGGAAGCCTAGCGTACCTGGAGGCGGGAGGGCCTCGTTCGGAACTGGTTCCATCTGAAACTTTGCTCTAAGTTCCTTAGATTTTCTCTCGAATTCTTTGGATGCTTTCTCAAAAGATTCAAAGTCTCTTGGAGCTGCGACGCGATATTCTTTCCCGACTCGGTTTGCATAAGTCAGGATTACAAACATCATTTTCTCCGATGACTTATTGTTCATAAATTGAGACCGAACTTCGTCGTCATCTAGCGTTGAATTGCAGTGCAGGCACACTGCTTTTGCTCTCGCAGTAGTCCCCTTAATAGCTTCCTGGCCCTCCACTATCTCTATTCTCCATCTCTTCTTTCCCTCCGGTATGAGTCGATAGGAAATCTTTTTCCTTGGAGTATTAGCTAGCCAGGTTTGCCTAACCAGGGGGATCTCTGCCTGGCAAGATGGATTCTTGCAAAATATTGTTCGAGCCCAAATGTAGCCTGCAGGAATCCCTGAGTCTGAATCATTAGGATAAAATGGTTCCAATTCCTTTCTGGCTTCCGCCAGAACCCAATTTGACCAAGCTCTCACTTCGTCTTTCAAAGATCTTCCTTGTTCTTTGAGTAATGATTCTTTCACATTAGCTTGAAGCTCGGAGAATCGGTCTGGATATTCTAGCGTGGCCTTCTGAATTATGACTGAGACCGGATTAAGATCAGATGAGTAAACTTCGCATCCTAGACGGAACGCCTCTAAGGGAATGGAAGCACCGCCTGCAAAAGGATCTAGGATCTTAGGTTTGTGTCCGACAAAGTTAGACAATATATCATTTCGGGCAATTGTCAACAGTCTTTCATTTTGCGAATTTTCCCATTTGCACAGATCTGCGATAAATCTCAGACGATCGGATCTCTTTTGGCTGCCAGTGTCCCCTACGAGAGACGCATAAACAGAAGCTCGAGAGGATGCAAGAGGTCGTCGAGCCCACCACATGTGCAGCGTGGAAATATGACCATGACGAATGGATTTTTCTCGAACCGATTGTTCACTGACTTCGCGTAACGGAAATTCATTTTCTATTGCTACCTTGTGAGGCTCTCCAGATCGGATTGGCATTAGACAGCCTCCAATTTTGAGACTTCCTTCCACTTGTCAACTATGTATCTGACAATTTCAATCCTCTGGTTAGGGTTTAGTTTACTTGCCGGATCATTTAATGTCCAAAGAGCAGGGATGCTGCCTGCGTTTTCAATTATGTATAACCAATATTGATCTTTTAGTCGACGCGCCATCAACCATTCGTTTGGTGTTAGGGCAATGTTTCCTGTCTTTGCTCTGGCTTTGACTTCGATGTAGCGATAGTTCGCCTCACCAATTTTTGACCTAATGTCAAAACCCAAGTTCTGACTGGATACATCTTCGGGCACTCGCCCGGAAGACCCCTCGAATCGAAGTGCCACCTTCATCCCAATCATTTCGATTTCAGGGTCTCGTTCCATCGATTCATCTTTGCTTTCTTCCGAGAGAACAATCACTGCACCAAGGATCTTTGGTGAAGAAGGAAGTAAGTGAGTTTCGGCTTCAATTTCTCTCTCCAAGTTTGCCTTTTTTCGTGCAAAGTCTTCCTTCCTTCTCTTTTCGTTAACCGTGCTTGCCTCTGGGACGTTTACTCTTTTGTGTCGTTGCTCTTCATAGCGCAGGAGTTTCTCCTCAGATTCAACAATCTGAAGAGTCAAAGAACGTACCCCATACTTTTTCTTTATCGAAGCATCATGGTCCCTCTTTTCTTGAATCTCTTGAAGGTACTGAGGAAGCACCTTCTCAAGTGAAAATCGCTTTACCTTGTCGTCATCCTTACCAAAGGTTAGAACGTCTTGGTCGAGTTTCAAGTCGGGAGCAGGTTTCAAATCCCACAGGATAGACGACGAAATCTGTCTCACGTCTCCCGTAAAAGACTGATACACTGAGAAGATTCTCCTGCCAGCAGGTTGATTATTTCCATCGTTTATTTGACCCTCGACAAACCAGATAACGCCGTTGTAAAGTTCCGATGGATCAACGAACGTTGCACCGTATTCAAGGTCCCGGCCGTGCTTTTGTAGAAGCTGTTCGACGATTGATTCTAGCATTGGATGACCAGGAGCAAAAAAATCGGCGCCTCCCTTGAATGTTAGTGACTTGTCGAAACCGAACTTGTCGTATTCTCTTCCGACCTCTCCGAACTTTGTCTTAAACGCAAACGTGTTTCTTCTCAAGTCATATGGGACCGAAGAGATCCGATAGAAACCGTCTTTTCTTTTCTCGTATGGAACATCTAGCTTCTTTGTGGCTCGGAGGAAAAAGCGCTCAATGTATTCGGGAACTAGACGATTCTCCTTGGCGACTCTCTCTTCTCCCAGGATACGGGTAAAGTCGATATTGCGTGTCGCGAGACCCTCCATTGTAGCCTCCTTCACTCGGCGAATTAGCTCTTGGTCGGGTGTTCTATCAAAGTCTCTGAGAATATCATCCATCGTTCTTTCGTTAGAAAGTGCCCCAACTATGAGATCCTTTAGACTCTTGCCCGGAATAATGTCTCCAATGACATCAAAAACACGATCGCTCCCTAAACTTTCACGTATGCTATCGAGTTTCTCGAAGAGTTTTTCGAGAATCTTGCCTTCTCTTGTCTGCGCAGCTATTAAGTTGTAGATATGAACTTCGTGGCGTTGACCATACCGATGAATCCTACCCATCCTTTGCTCTAATCGATTCGGATTCCAAGGAATATCGTAATTTACCATGAGATGACAAAATTGAAGGTTAATGCCCTCTCCACCTGCTTCGGTCGAGACCATTATTTGAGCCGCATTTCTGAACTCCTGTTCTGCGGCTATCCTTCTGTCGTTGTTCAAACCTCCGTGTATGTAAGTGACTGAATATTTCCACTCCTTGATTTTTTGAACTAGGTATTCCAATGTATCTTTGGATTCCGTGAAAATCAAAAGTTTAGAGCCGTCCTTCAGGGATCCGGATTCAATGACATCACGGAGTCTTGTGAGTTTTGTCTCTGTCTCAGTTGACTCGACCTCTCTTGCAAGGCGAGTTAGTTCATCCAGTTTTGCGATTTCTTCCTGTAGTTCATTGATTGTTTGAGCGGAGGTTAGCTTTGCAACCATCTCGTCTTCCTTTTTCCAACGGGCTTCCTCTTCTTCGTCCTCAAGTTCATCTTCGAGCTGATCATAACGAAATTGGTCACCGTTGTTAGTGCTGCCATCCCCCTTATTCTCTTGGAGAGCGAGGCCTCGTTCGACTAACTCTTGCAACTTTTCTTTTCGTCTGTCAAGGGTTATTCTGCATGCACGTACGCTTGAGGCAAGACGTCTTTGCAATATAATTAGGGCGAAGGCGACGTTGCGTTTTTCATTGTCTACGGCTTTCTTGTAGTATTGCTCGAAGTAATTCGTAACTTCGTTGTAAAGATTCATTTCCGCATCAGTAAGGCGGCACTTTAGTGTCTCTACTTTGCGAGGAGGGAAAAGTGGGGTATTATCAAAATCTTTGAGGTCTTCCTTCAGACGACGTAGGAATAGTGGATTATCTTTGTTTCTAATAGATTCGAGAAGCATCTCTGTGTTAGCGAAGAATCCTGGTTCAAGCAGATCAAGAAACAACCTAAAGTTGTCAGGATCACCTCTGTGCGGTGTGGCGCTCAAGAGAAGCAAGAAATCGCTGTTGTGTGATAGAGTCTCTCCCAGTTTGTATCGCTGGACTTTCTTTACTTTTTCACCATACTGATACGCGGCCATTTTGTGTGCTTCGTCAACGATGACAAAATTCCAGTGCACTTCCGATAGACTCCTCAGAACATCTTCCTGCTTTGCAAAATCCAGAGATGTGATTGCCTGCGGGGTATCCTGCCAAACGTTCTGCCCCCAGGTCGCTTCCATTACTGCTCGGTCCACAACTTTGAATGACTCTGTAAATTTCTCTCTAAGTTCTCTTAACCATTGGAACTTCAATTGACCAGGAACGACGATTAATGTATTTTCGACAAGCCCTCTTTGCTTTAGTTCTTTTAGGACAAGTCCAGCCATGATAGTCTTGCCCGCTCCGGGGTCATCTGCAAGAAGGAATCTAATCCTTGGTTGGCTCAGAATATAATGGTAGACCGCTTCGATTTGATGAGGTAACGGATTGATTTGGGACACGTTCACAGCGTAGAGCGGATCAAACTGATAGGCGAACCTAATCCGATGGGACTCAAGGGCGAGAAAGAGACTTTCGGGATCTCCCCTAAACGAACGCTCAGTTAATTCAGAAATCTTGATTTTTGCAAGATCTGCTATTGTGAGCATCTGTTTCGAGTACTTGTTGGATTTCGTCTCCACTATGCCGAGCTCAAAACTGTCACCGTAGGATCGAAAAGAGACAACCTGAACGGGAGAAGGCCAGAAGGGGCCTTCGAGTATCATTCCCGGTTTGATTTGATCCTCAACTATTGTCATCTGTACTCAGGAATCTTGAGAATACAAAGCCCTGAGAGAACTTATTTGAGCTTATGTAAATTCACGAAATGAATTACGTTTCCTTACAAATGTGTTACTCACGGGTCTCCCGCACGAAAAATGAAGCCTTCCTTGAAAGCATTTTGATTGAAAGAGGTAAACAAGGTGTACTCGATCTGGGCTGTAATCTTAACCTTCTTGAGAAAGTGATGTCTCGACGTTGACTTCAGCGCTCAATCACGTTAGGCAAGTCGCGCAAATCTGACCCGGCATGAATCCCGTAATGTTTTTTCTGTCGACGAACTGATTCAGAATTATTGCACTCGTGATGTTATTCCGTCCCAAGCCTGCCCCGACGACCGAGATGACACCGAAGTTGCCTGCCGGCTTAAGGTACGTCGGTGGCGTTCTGATGAACCATCTGAGCTGAGGACTGTTTTGCGGATTCATAACTTCCGGGCAGGTATTGTTCACTTGAATTCCATATTCTCTCGTAGTCTCGATTAGAAAGAGGGCCGTGGTTGCAGTTTTCGATCCAAACTGCTGCTCCAGCATTTCCACGCCCATTATCTCGAACCGCCGTCCGGTTTTTTGATCGGCAATCCTGGTGTAGACCGAGAGATGGTGCTGGCCGTTTGAATAAGTGAAACATGCGGATGGTCCGCCGCCATCGAATGATCCGCTGAGGTTCACCTTCGGCAAGCCTCTGTCGAAAGAGTTGAAATTCGGATCACTCCACTGCCACTCGCTCAAAGTATTGTTTGCTGTATCGAGGTCCTGGCCGACCGTGGCAAACTGATGACTCGATTTCGGAAGCACGGGGTTCCAATAGATGTTTATTGTGTTTTGCATGAAGGTGAAGTTTCCGATCACGTTGCTGGCGTTGAAATCGAAAGTCTCGCTGGTGTTGATGAAAACCGTGATGTAGTTTCTCAAACCGCCTGAGACGTTATTCAGGTTCAACTGGCCGCCTGTGATCTGAAAGACGTGCAGCGGATCGTTCGCCGCCGCTATCTCCATCATCACGAAAGACTGTTCATGACCCTGGCTTGTTACGAATCCTAGCTGTACTCCTTCTGCTGACGACACGATTGCGGGAAAGCTGCTTGAGACTAGCAGTGCAATCATGACCGCCAGTCCCAGTCTAGAGTGAACTTTGGCCACCATGCTAGATAAAGGCAAAAAAGTTACGAATCAACCAGGACGAATTCAATGCTCGAAGAATTCGCCCCTGGCTGCACGTCCTTCAAATTCGCCTTTGCGTCCAATCCAGGTTCCCGTTTCTTGATCTAAGCCGGATACGTGCTTGTTAAGGCGCTTGAGCCAATCGTTCAGCAATTTCAAGCTGATGTTGTGCGGATCGATGCGCATATTCACGTAGACCGCCCTATCGCCCATAGAGCTCTCTTCAAGAGCAGCTGGCATCTGCTTTCCGTCGACGACCATCGACTCGGGAAAGATCGCTCGGAAGTACACTCGGCCGTCGTCTCCCATTCTCGGCTCGAACGTCGAACCGTAGCCGATCGTCAAGCCACTCGTTTCCGGCGTGTACCAGTCGCTTTTTGCGTCCTGGATTGAATAGAGTGCCTTCCTGAAATGATCCCAGATCAATTCGTGAATGTCATCGTCGTCGTAGTCTAGCCCCAGCTCTTTCGCGAATTCGCGCGGGTACATTGGACTGAGCAAAATATTTTCGCGCGAGTCAATCAGCGTCTCGATGATCTTGAGAAGTGCTTCCGGTCGAAGCGGGGCGTACTCATCCAGTACTGGATATTTGCCTACAAACTCCGGCTGCTCTCGCGGCAGGAGCGGTTTTGCTTTGCCACGTCCAGAGTACTTGATTCTTGCAGGGGATCGCGGCTCGCGCTGCGGATAGTGCTTGGCCATTCCAAGAGTAAAAGACCCTTAGATTTCGTTTGCGATTGAAAGCTCGATATGCGTTGACCACTTTGCGACCCGATCCCGCGGAGTCGTTTCCAGCAGTATATGTTAGCCTCACCGACGCAGTAACAGAAAGAAGAAAATTCTAATCTGGCGCGGAACCTGACCCTGACTATTATGAATAACCTCTTCGCAAAAACTCAGCATATTTTCATACCAGAAATTTCTGAGAAAGGATGAGCTCGTAACTGGCTAGCTCTCCGTCTAGTGCTTTCATTGCAATTTGAAAAATTCTCTTCCGCCTTTCCTCGGAAATCGTCATCACTGTATCGCGCCTTTCGCTGGACACGATCTCGTCAAACTGGCTCAAAAATTCTTCGACCTTCTGCTCTTTCTCTCCTTTCGGCCCGGGTTGCTGCAAGATCGGAAATAGCCCGAGATTTTTCTCAAGCAGTGCCTCGCTGTTTTCCCTCGCGTCTTTGATCATCCGGCGTAGTTCTTCAATACCCTGCCTTTCCCAATTCGTCGAGTCCACGCCGCCCTCGAGCTCGCTTAGGGCGCGGTCCAAAAGGTCAGCAAGAACTGAAGCGATAATTGGTCCTGCAGCGTGATTGTCGAGAGTCTCGTCGAATCGCGATTCCTGAATTACTTGAGGAATTTTAGCTCGGAGCTCTTCAATCGCGCTTTCCGAAGCAAGCGTAACCTCTCCCTGAATGTCTCGTGGCACAAACCCCATCTTCCTGGTCAGGTCTTTCTGCTCATCATTTAAACCAGGGAACTGTTTCATGAGATTTTCTCTCTTCTGTTTGGGAGATTCAGGTAGGGGATTGTTCGGCCCGTGGCTCTTCTTCTTCGGCGATCTCCTGGGAAAGTGATGCGAGGACATTTGCGTTAGACCTCCTCGGTTTCTTCTCATTTGTACAAAGTCATTTCCTATATGCTGACATAGCGGCGGTTGTTATCAGCGTAGAATATTACGACGAGATGTCATCCTAGCGAAAATCGCTTGCTATTTAACATTCGTTAGGAAGCACCCAAATCACGATCCAACTTCTGCTTCAGCTTAACTCCGTCCTCGGTCAACATTCCCCATCTGATATTTTCATAACCGTATTCCTTAGCCAGTTCCTCGACCATTCTCCTCGCAAGCCCTTTCCGACGAAATTGAGGCGTAACCTCAATCATCTGAATGTACGGGTTGCCCTTGAAAACTGCGTAATCGAGACGACCTCGAACGTTCCCGTCGACGCCTGCCAGAAAGTATGCGTCAATCTGTCCATGCGAAAAGCCGGTTACATCCTGTACGGTCTTGATATTACTTGCAAGACCTAGAGCGATCTCTGCCCTATGTTTTCCTTTGTGCTCTCTAACGTCTCCGAGAGTCATCCCCTTGAAATTCACTCCACAGTGGCTGCATGATCTATCCTGTATGTAGATCGTGGCAGGGATGTGCGATCGCGAGATTTTCGTAGGCGATCTACGGTTGGGATAGTGATGCGAGCTCAATGCTCAGAGTCTTGCTTTTGTAACGTCAATCTGCGAGTAGCTGCACTCTTCCGGTGTTTTGTCTTCTCGAACCGCTTCAATCCTAGGTTCCCTGAGCTTTGGCGGTCTGCGCGTGCCGATTTTCGGGTCGATTCTTCCGGGGGTTAGTTTTGTGTACCGAATTTTGAAAACTATCGAGGGGTAGACGTAGATCATTTTCTCGTCATAAAGAGGACCGTAG
>JAPCJU010000036.1 GCA_027886795.1 Nitrososphaerota archaeon
TTAATGATATCTAACATCCTCTTAGCTTAGGATTTCGGATTCCTTATCCGCGACATATCCTCTTCCGCTATTTTCCTCAGGTCGTATTCCTGAAGACACTTAGCCTCGATTACACCCACAACTTCGGCCTCAATATTCTCTAGAATCTTGCGTTCCGAATACCCTCTTGACTCATACCTTTTTCTTAGAATGTCGGGGGAACATCTTAGGACAAAGATTAGATCTAGGTCTCGATTTGGGACAAGGTACGGCAGCAGGTGTCCTGAGACAATTCTGTTTTTCGTTTCAATACTGCCTCTAAGCCTCTTGACATCCACAAAAAAATCCTCCTCTTTCCATTTTCCTATACCACGATCAATTGCAAAGTCATTGATTGAAAAAAATTCAAGGTTTAGAAGCTTGGCAAGGATTATTCCCACCGATTTTTTTCCCGTCGCGGGGGAGCCTGTAATTCCGATGCGAGATGGTAAATGATCAAAATCCTTTGAATTTGAGACCGGAATTTTTCTCGGTATCTTTTTGGGGTCTTTCAATTTCTCGACCTTTCCATTCCCATGAAGTCTGAAATAAGCAAGAAGACCACGAGTAAATTCAAAATTCTGACATTCAACCAATTTCAGATTAAGTAAATGCTCCGGCCGGGATTTGAACCCGGGTCAGTGACTCTTGAGTTTCCCTTAAGAGGGAAATGTCTCCAGCAAACGTCTTTGCAGCGAGAGGCCACTATGCTTTTCCGGTGAATCCCGATGAAGACGTTTTCCTCATCGGAATGAAGGCCGGGCTACACCACCGGAGCACTTGCTTTTGTATGTTTATTGATTTCCTAGAATGTTCTTGGCAGCTAGTCTGACATCAGATGCTTTCACGGTGTGTCTGCCCGCGTGGACAGACAACTCGATCGCATGCTTCGCCACGTCGTTCGCTACTTCTTCAACTACACGCCGGAGTTCCTCGGCCGCTTCATCACTAACACGTTCGGCTCCGGATTTCTTGATGATGCGATAAACTGCGGCGAGACCGAATTCCGTTTCAGACAACTGACTCCTCGGAATCGAAACGGATGTCAGAAGCGTATTTAACTTTTGAAAAGCAGAAATACGCGAGTCATCAACTAATTTCGAATACGATTATTTTTTGTCTAATTAGAGGCGTCATTATTGCGTATAGCTGTTGTCGGGCTGGGAGTTGCGGGCAGCTACCTCCTAAATCGATTAAGCGTCGAGCATGATGTAACTGGGTACGAAATGCAGAAGGAAGGTGAATTCCAGGCGGTTTGTGCGTGGGGGACTTCAAAAAATGAACTGACAAAAATAATGAAGCCTCTTGGGATCGATTTCGAAAAATATGTGATTTTTAACGGTAAGGAAATGGCTGTAGATGTCGGAGGAGGTAAGGTCAGAAAGATCCCACTAATTGGACTCGTAACTTACGACAAACACCAACTCGAGGTCGATCTAACAAAGGGAAAAAACGCAAAATATGGAATAAAGGCAACTCCGACACTCTTGAAAGATGAGGGTTATGACATGATAATCGATTGCACCAGCCTGCATAGAGCGTTTCTGCCTAAAGTAAAGGATGATCTTTGGGTACCGTGCGTTGAATACAAATTGGATTATGGAAAGGGAAGCACTCCGTACGAGGATTTTTTCATCAAACCGTTTGAAGGTTTATCAGGGTATTTCTGGTATTTTCCTCTTGAGAACGGCCTTGCTTATGTCGGTGCTGGAGACTTTCACAAACGGCACAACGAATTCTTGGACAAATTCAATCAACAGAATCCGGGGATCATCGTCAAAAAAATAGGACGCCCGATCAGGATCTCGCCGCCAAAGTACTGCGAGCCGTTCTACATCGGAAACGTCGTAGGTTGTGGCGAATCGATTGGGACTGTTTTTCCGCTGCTCGGTGAAGGAATCATTCCGAGCCTGCAATGCGCTCAACTGCTTTGCGAGAACCTGAATGATCTTCCTGCCTACAGGAAGGCTGTCCTTGAGAAATTTGAATATTTCAATTACGTTTATGACATTATCAAACTAAAGTTTGCCGGAAAGTTCAGCATGGTGAAGCACTTGCCCTTGATGCTGAGAACCTATCGCGAGATGAAGAAAATGGAAGATCGCTTCGGTCTCGAAGTTCGGATGCGCGACTTCAAAGATATTGTATCCGCGTACTAGAAAAATCTCTTTCCTGTCGAGAATAATTGATCAGCTACGAAAAAGCTCCTGACGTGGAAGCAGTAGCTAAAAAAATAATCGTTGTGCTTTCTCTCGCATATATAGATCAAACTAGGCTGCATTTTTATCGAAGCAGGGGAAGCAAGTCGCGCCGAGTACAGGCAAGGATTCATGGGATGGGGAGGATATGGTTTGACGCCCTTGGAATGCTTCCACATTACATCATCGAAGTAATTTCCGAGGAATACGACCGATTGCAGCAAACGGAAAAAGAAAAGGTTGTAATCCATGAATTGATGCACATACCCTCGAGATTTAGTGGCGGTTTTGTCCCCCACAGGGGGAAGATCAACAGGAGAAGCGTGGACAAAATGCACAAGGAGTATACTGAAAAATCAAGCACGCTAAATTCTATTCTTGAAACTCAAACATAGAATATCGAATCTTAGAAATGCGATCTTGAAAAATTAGGGAATCAATATAGCACTGAAGTCCGAATTGGCAGAACGCTTTTCTAACTCATGAATTGCATTGATTTGGTGATTGCTTGATGCAGAAACCCGCTTTGAAATGGCCGGAAAAGAAAGACGAAGAAAATGTTGAGTCCATTAGATTCGCGGTCCTCCATAAAATCATTATTCTCGTATGTTCTTCTCTAATTTTGGTCATCACCTCGTACGGAATCGTCGCCGCATTAACTGGTCACATTAATGTTGTAGGTGCGACGCTCGTAGATTTCGAATTTCCTCCTCCAGCAATATCACCCGTCTTCGCTAAACCGATATCATATCTTATGGTAGCAGGTCTTGCTCTAACTTTTTCCGGCTTGGAACTAGCAAAGCCACACATGGCAAAGTTCAGCAAATCTCAGATGTCCTTCATAAGGTTGATAGCTTTCATCGGCATCGTTCTTGCCGGATATGAAGTGCTTTACAATTTCGCGATATGGACTGCGGAGATAGCGACCAATTCTCTTCTTGGTATCTTGAATCCGGATATCTTGTTGAGCCCTCCTTCCGCTACCCACAATGGTGCTCCTTTGAACCTAGTTTTCGCGACAAAGCTCTATACGACCTTGCTCGCAGCTTTGATCTACGTGTTCTACGTAGTCCGCCAAATTGAAAGAAACACAGAGACTATAGTCTAAGGTACGACATTTTCCTTCTTTGCCGGTTTCCTTCTTACCCAAAGAACGAGAACCACGATTACAGCTACTACAGCAAGAATCTCTACGAGAGTAAAGACATTAGTTAGAGAAGTAACAATTGAATTATAGTTTTGCCCGAAGAAATAACCAATGTAAATCAGTATAGAATCCCAGACGACAATTCCTATCATTGAGAAGACCACGAATTTCCATATCTTCATTTCTGCAATCCCTGCAGGGAAAGCAACGAGAGTACGAATAAGTGGCACGAATCTTGCCAAGAGAACGATAGCCTCGCCGTACTTTGCAAACCACTTTTCCGCGGTTTTCAATTGGCTTTCATGCAACCTCACGTACCTACCATACCTCAGCACAACTGCTCTGCCCAGATAGAACCCGATAGAATAATCGATCAATGTGCCGACAAGGCTCCCTGCAGATGAGACGATTACGGCAAGCAAAAAGTTGAGCTGACCCGTATAAACTAGATAACCAGCGAGAGGGAGAACGAGTTCGCTCGGAACTGGAAGAGTGGCGCTCTCAAGTACCATGAGAGCAAAAAGTCCTGGATATCCTGAACTTTTCAGAAGATTAACCGCAAAATCGAAGATTTGAGAAGTGATTGACAAAAGATAAGCTTCCGTGATTTTGTCAACCGGCGAGAACTAGACTTTAAAATTGATTGGTACATTAATGAAAGATGCACTAAATATTCAAGCGATTTCCATAAATCGAGATTGGAGAATCGCTAACTCCGATCAGGGCTCGTAGCGCAGACTAAGTCGAAAGACAAGGCGAATCATGGATAGCGCGGCAGTGTAAAATCGCGTCGATCCTCCTATCCACTTGGCTGAGATAGCTGTAGGTCGTGGGTTCAAATCCCACCGGGCCCGCTTTACATAACTTGGGATTTTGGTTCTCTGCTTGTCAACAAAGACTCGAGTCCAATAAATTAGTTCCTGAGCATCTCTAAATTCATCGATACCTTGAATCTTGTCTTTATTGCTTCATGTAATTATTTGCCAATCCTGAAATGATTTCGTTTAATCTCTCATTACAATTCAAAACTTCTAAATTGCCCCAAATCTGGGTGCCTTGATCGGTCTGGCTTTCAATTTCGACCTAAATCTGGCGTCAGCCTGAATTGAAGCTTTATCCCTTTGCAAGATCTGAAAGTAGGTTCGGTACTTCGCTTAAATTTCTAACCAGATAGTCTGGTTCGGCTTTTTCAGTGGAAATCACTCGATTCAAGAGGTCAGTCATGGTCGCAATCAGAATTGTTTTGCAGCCCGCAGCTTTTCCCGCTTTTACATCAATCAGGGAATCGCCAACGAAGTACGAGTTTTTCAAATCAAGTTGGCACTCCTTTGCAGCCTTTAGCAGGAGACCCGGCTTTGGTTTTCTGCAATCGCAATTCACCCTGTATCTCTTAATTAGGGCGTTGGGATGGTGAAGGCAATAATATTCTGCATCAATCGAGGCGCCCTCATCGCGAAGTTCACTCCTGATTTTTTCGTTCATTCTTGAGAGTTCTCTTAATGTGAATTGCTTTTTTGCGACCCCTGGCTGATTTGATATGACGATTGATTTGAAGCCTAAATTTCGAATCTTTTCTACCGCGTCAGGCGCGTAAGTAGACACGACAAGTTGCTTTGCAGAGACGGGACTTGCAACTCTCCCACCTTCTTTGTCATACACAAGCTCGTTAAGCACGCCATCTCGATCCAAGAATACTGCCCGACAAAGTGGAAGCTTACCTTTCAAACAATATTGCAGGCGTCTTAAAGACCTAATAAACGCTAAACCTAGATACTGAGAAATTATCGTATACCAATACAACATCTCTGCCAATGATTATTAGTTAGATCCGAATCTCCTTGGAAGCAGATTGGCCTGATATTCTTGAGTGAGATGAAAACATTTTATGATTTTTCAGACGAATTACAGACCTTGATAAGGAAAAATATGTCCGGTCTGTTTGAAGCAAAATATTGCTATCACAGGCTATCTAAAAATTTACATAACATCCCAAAATATCCCCTTTAGGCTCTGGCAGTAATCACATGGAGACATGGTTCATTATAGAGCTAATCACACTGGTGCTTAGCCTGCCGGTGCTTGCGCTCTCCTATTACTGGATGGTCCTTCTTGTCTCCTCTTTGAAATACCCCAGAAACTTGGGGGCCGGAGAAGCGACCCTAGAATACTTTCCAATGGTTTCGATTCTCATCGCCGCGTTCAATGAAAAATTTGTAATCGACAGGTCGCTTGAAGCGATAAAAAATGTTGACTACCCAAAACACAAACTTCAGGTCGTGGTCGCGGACGACTCGACAGACCAGACGATTCAAATTGTCGACGAAAAGGTCAGGGAACTGAATCGGTTCGGTATAAAGGCCGTTGTTTCAAGAAGGAGTTCGAGGGAGTTTTTCAAGTGCGGCGCGCTAAATGAGGCGATGAATCATGTGATGGGCGAATATGTCCTGCTTTTAGATGCAGATTCCATAATTCCGTCCGACATTTTGACAAAGGGCATCAATGCCCTTGAAGATCATCCGAGGACCTCTTTCGTCTCTTTCCGGTACGGCCATTACAACAGAAATTACAACATGGTAACGAAATTATTCGCATTGTCGCAAGACATCGGTGATACCATTTCAAAAATGGGATCTTACAAGATCGATGCTCCGTTCTCCTATCAGGGTGGGTTCACACTAGTTAGGGCGAAAGATCTGAGAGAAGTGGGACAATGGTCAAACGAGAGAATAGCGGACGACACCGACATTTCGATAAAGTTCTATCTTGCAGGCAAGCGAGGAATCTATCTAAGCAACGTCAGCATAATGAGCGAAGACCCCTCGACGTTGGAAGCTTGGAAAAAGCAGGTGGCTAGGACTTCTCAAGGATGGTGGAGGTGCATCGCAAAGTACTGGAAACGAATCATTAGTACCCGCGGAATCTCCGTTCAGAAAAAGCTCGGTTTGGTGTTGATGCTCATGAGCCCGTTCACGAGTCTGAGCTGGATTTTGGTCACCTTTGTATCGGCCCTTGCGGTCGTTTTGAAGTTTGTCTCGCCGATAAATTCCGTTTTCAACAGTCCGATTTACGTTACGATCGTGGCTGTTCCGTTCGCCATTTCGTTGCTCTCAGGGATGTGGGCGTTGCGAGTGCAAGGCCTCCTGAATAAGAGTAACGCGGCTTTGATCCCTATGCTCGGTTATGCTTCCGGGTGCATGCTGACACTCGGTTCAATCGGTTTCTTTTACGGGGTATTCGACCGGCTGGGCTTCTTTCTATACAGAACTCCCAAATCGGGTTCTGAAAAAGAGATGACGAAGACGAAATATTTCCGAAACTTGGGAAACGATCGCAACACGATCGTTGAAGGAGTCCTCGCCGTTTCTGGGCTGGCGCTATCGGCCCTTGTGTTGTTGCACGGTGTTTGGTTTCTTTCGTTGTCAATGGGGGGATTTGGCCTCTTCACTTTGAAGTCCATGAACCTGACGAGGCGAATCAGACCGATCACGGTCGAGCCGTCTTCAGAAATTGCACCCGAGATAGCGCAGAGAAAGTAGCCGGTTGAATGGTTCAGATCAAAAATTTCAATTTCTGATGACCGTAAAGAATTCAGAGATAAGACTTGATTACGCGGACGACGCTGTCCACGCCGCCGTAGCGTTTCGAAATCATCATCAGACTCTCTGACTGTTTTTTGTAGGAAGGATCGTTGAGACTTTTTTCTACAGAATCTATGAGAACTTTGTTTGTGAGATTTTCTGCCCTGATTTCGATCCCCAGCCCGAGACGCTGATACTTATCGGCGTTTGCAATTTGCTCTGAATGGTTATAAATTGGGGCTAAAACGGCAGGTTTTCCAAGGTTTATGCACTGGCCGATTGTTCCGTGCCCCGCCCGCGCTACGAGTGTGCTAGACATCTGGAATAATTCATCTTTCACTGGGCACCAGTCATAAACCCAGGCTCCGTTCGCAACTTTCTTAGGGAGGTTCGAGCCTTTCGGATACCCCAATGACAGTACAACATTAAACTGCTTTGAAAGCTCTCCAATGGAATTAATCGAGATATTCAAAAAATTCTTTTTCGTCGCATTGGGGCCGCTAATCTGAATGAAGACTAGAGGCCTGTTATCAAATTCAAGCGACCTTTTCACTTTCTCGAGTCTTTCAAGGGACAAGTTTGGCTGTGGTGAAGTGAATCCGACGTATTGGAGAATGTTTGAAACGTTTGTTCCAGTGATATTCGCTTCACCTATCGTGTAAGGGGGCGGGAGGTCAGACATTAGCACTTCGTCACTTAGGGACCAGAACAATCCCAAAACGTTGCCCGCGATCCTTTCATAGAAATTTGAGAGCAGTTTTCCTCTGAACCTAGATGGAAACAAAACCTTGAATTGATTCAACAAGGTGATAATGGGAACTGATTTCGCCTTCGCTGCAAAAATCGGAGATAATCTTGAATCCGAGACAACAACCTTTGGTTTAAACCTGGAGAGTACTTCGGATTCGAACCCTAGTTGCCTAAAAAAAGTGATTATTGCCCTAGGGAATCCCAGGAATGAATCTTGAGAGGAAAAACCGCCATCAGAATTCCACTTCAAATCTATCGACGGACTTTTGGTTGGATATTTTCCTTGCGTCCTTAGATAGTCCAGTCCCTCCTCGAAGCTTGAATAGCGGTATTCGTCCCCGGGCTTCCATAGTCTCTCTGATATCTCGCATATTCGAGCCGCATGTCCCAGTCCAGAACCGAAAACGGAAAAGTAAATTCTACTCAAATCTGCAAGTACTCACTGCCTTATCAGAGATCTCATCATTCGTCTTCGAAGTCGGAGGCTCCGGAAATCACGGTAGATTTCAAGCACTAAAGGAGTTTCTGACAGCATTAGATTTTCATCAGGCTCCCAATGCGACCACATCTCACGAATTGAATAGCATCAGCTCGTTCTGTGCTTTCTTAATATTCAAGTGACTTAGGGCAAAATGTTACACATTTTGATGAAATTAGTGTTTGCCGCAAGTTGCAGGCAAGGCTCAGTTTTTCGCTCCAGAATCAATAATCATAATGAACTTAATACGGGGCATTAACAGCATGTATCGTTTATCCCCATGGAAGACGATTACGTAGAAGAAGCATGTTTTTACCTTTCTGAAATAAAGAGTACTGAAGAAATCAGCAAGGAGTTTAGCTTGACGCCCAGTCAAGTAAAGTCCGCAATTGACAGCTACCAAAAGAAAATCGATACAAAGCAGATAAGTTACGATGTCGAAACCAAGCAGTTCTGGGCCCAGATAAATCAAGAAAGCACTGGGGATGAAAAAATAACACTGGTCGATGACAAAGGAAGATATTATCATGGATGGAAAACTGAAATTGAGAAACTTGACACCGCAGCTCTAGTCGAACTGCTTGTCATTAACAAGAAGTACTCCGATCGACATCCTCTATCTGAGTTCTCAAAAACACAGCCTGTAGTTGGATATGATCCAATAATTCCTCTTCGTAATATCAGAAAAACAGTCTTGTTGATTGACAAAATTCTCCAAAGCAGAGAGAATGAAATCGACCCGACGACTGGCTGACGCCAGCTTTCAAAAATGAGGCTCAATCTCTTGCGATATCGATTTCCTTTTGAAGTCGATCAGTATTCAAAAAAATGCAA
>JAPCJU010000037.1 GCA_027886795.1 Nitrososphaerota archaeon
CGGATTCAAGACAATCGAGCATAATCCACTGGGCGCCTGCGGGCAACCGGATTTGGTAACTACGACTCTAGATATTGATTCCATAAAGGTCCCCGAAGGGTCATTTGTGGTGTTGGTAACTCGCGGAGTAAATGACGCTCGAGTTTTGAAACATCTTGCCAAATTCAATCTCAATTATGTCGGTCTTGTTGCGAGCGAAAATAGATGGCAGGCGACAAAAGATGAGCTTCTCAAGGAAGGCGTTAGTCGAGAATTTCTCGACAGGGTACACTCACCTGCTGGGTTGGACATTAGCTCTGTACTTCTGGAAGAGATCGCAATTTCTGTGCTTGCCGAAATCATTGAACACCGGAGAAAGATTGCTGGCGAAGAGCGAAGACTGAATGGCGCGACGAGAAGGGTTCTTGAAAAATCCATGTCAAAATCCGTCAAACGCTGAGTCGTCATCCATTTTGTTCAATGAGCTGCATATCTGGCATTTAGGGCAAGCTCACTTATTTTGGGCTACATTTTGAACGGGTTCTGGCTTGACCGTTATCCGACCCAAAGAAACTATTTGGTCTCTCATTTTCTTAGAGACTTCTTTAGTGATGGCATCAGCTTCAAAAACGGTGATCTTCCCATCTACCTTAACTCGCATCTCGATCGCCAGAAACGGCCCACTCCGCCTAACTCTCAAGTCATCAATTGAATAAATTCCCGGAACCGATGTTGCGATGCTCGTGATTGTCTCGATCATTTCTGGATTGTGGTACGCATCTGCTAGAATGAGAGAAGACTCCTTTATTGCAAAATAGCCGGCGACCATGACAAACACCCCGATTATCAGCCCCGCCAGCGAATCAAATGCATAGAAACCGAATGAGCTGAGTAAGATCCCAAAGAACGCAATCACTGATGCAGAGGCATCTTTAATCGAATTGAGTGCGTCGGTTCGCAGCGAGACCAGTCCCGATCTCTTTGCGTATGATTGCTTCATTTTCGCAAGGAATACCGCGGTTGCGATGGAAATCACCGCAACCAAGAGGGCATAAGTCGTACCCCTCCGATAGGGTGAAGGTTGCAGGTAAGATTCTATTCCAGTGTAACTGATCAGGATCCCCGACGCGATCATTATCATGGCGGCGAAAAGCGAAAAAATAGCGTCGAACTTGTAGTATCCGTAATGGAATCTTCCGTCCGCCTTTTTCTGAGAGACCCTGATCCCGAACCAGACCGTTAGAGAAACAATCGCATCAACAAATCCGTGAACTCCATCTGCCGTGAGGGCTAGGCTGCCGGAATATAATCCGACACCTACTTCCAAGACCGCCACGATGAAAGTGACGAAAAAAGAAACTAGAGCGATTAGCTGTCCCTTGGAGATTTGCTGGAGCATCCGTGCACGATTGCTTTCACGTGCAGGATCAGTCCGGATCATTGTTTGACATTCATGCGCTCGGGTTCCTAAAAAATCTGTTACCGTTTCTTTCGAGCGATTATGGGTAAGGACGCGAGGTATACGACGAAACCCAAAAACGGAACGATGAAAGGGATTGCAATTGAATTTCCAGAGATTGATCCGCCGACTATTGGTCCCAAACAGGCTCCAATTCCGATAGATGACTCGTATAACCCTGCATTCCTTCCGAATTTTCCCCTGCTTGCTTCTGCAATCATGCCAGCCTGAGCTATTCCGAAAACAACCGACATCCCAGCTCCGGCGATGCCGTAAGCTACCAAGTATGCAATGCCCGAGGGATCTCTGATGATTAAGATCAGACTCGAGATGGCGGTAAGGGAAACTGCGAGCACCATATTTCTCGCCCTTTTGTCTCCCCTCAGTAGCAGGTGTCTCACACTCTCATTCACCGTCGCAACATAGGCGATGAAGCGTCCCAGCCCAAAAATGAACGTAATTACACCAACAGCCAAGATCGAGAGGCCGATCGATTTTGCGTAAGGTGCAAAAAATGTGAACAGCACTCCTGAAGTTACTGCGGCAAGCGAGAGGGAAGCCATGTAAAATACTGAACCAATCTTGGGCTTGTCTTCATCCCGATCAAGATTTTGGGCCCCAATAATTTCTTCCTGGTTTCGGTCTCCCGAAGGGATATTGTCCTCCTGTAATGCTCTCCTCCCAGACACCAAAAGGGGACGAATGTTTACAGCCGCAGATAACAGCAAGATCAACATTGTTGCGAAAAACGCGTCTTCAATTGATGTAAAGAAGATCAATGCTGATCCGACAAGAGGCCCTAACGCAGCGGCGCCAGACCACGTTATGTTGAAAACGCTGAACACCTTTTTTGCGTCGCTCGCCGACAAATCCTTACTGATAGCCGCATCTATGGCGGGCCAGAGCATCGCCCAACCCACTCCCTCAAAGATTCTTGCAACAATCAAGTAGACTGGGTTAGCTATCAAAATATACAATATTGAGACTGCAGTCAATAACACGAACGATGAAATGATGAAGAATCTACCCGAGCCTCTCCTATCGGTAAAGTGCCCCATGACAAATGGCATGAAAGAATAAACTGCATTCGAAGCGCCTCCGACAAGCCCGATTTCGAAGACACTTGCGCCTAACCTCAGGGCGAGCAGAGGAACATACAGGGAGAAAATTGGGAGAACTAAGTTTCCGGTGAAAGCAGAAAAGAGGTATCTGCGAAAATCTTTGGGTGCAAAAGAGGGGTATGAGAAAAATCCCTTATTCACCCTCGGCTCCCTTAATTCACGATCAGGCAAGGTGTATAATCTCCTTAGTTAGAAGAAAGAATTTGAAGTACATGCAAAATTAGAGATAGTTGCACCGGTAGCGATTCAAACGCTATTTTCCCGATTTACTGTTTAAGTCTTAGCGTAGAGAAATATTGCATCGTAGACTTAGGAATCTTTGTACAATACCGATATTGCGTAATCGCATGTTTTGCAAAGCTTCAAATCAACGTCTGGCTTTTTCACAAGGAAGATCTCCCTCACTTGTTCGCACACAGGGCAGAATTTTAGTTCTACCTCGCTCATGACTCGTGCCAACTATTCATGCTAGAACAGTTTCAAGCGATTTTGCTTCGGCAGAAATCGTTTGTAATCGTTCGAGGCTAACGCCTTTCAAAAGCGCATTTGGGTCCTTGAGTCCGTTACCGGTACAGATACAAACGACACAAGCGTCTTTCATTTGTTCATACGCATCAGACTTTTCTCCTGCAATCTTGGAAAGGTAAGCGATTGGCGTAGCTGATGCGGGCTCTACGAATATCCCTTCCTTGGATGCTATAAGCTTCTGCGCCGCGAAGATTTCTTCATCAGATACGAAATCCGCAAGTCCTCCTGAATCATAAATTGCCGCGAGTGCCTTCATCCAGCTCACCGGAGATCCAATGTTTATGGCTGAAGCCTCGGTTTGAGGGTTCGAGACAAATTCGATCGAATCTCTCAAGCCTGATCTGAATGCTCTTGCGATAGGAGCTGCGCCTTGTGCTTGAACTGCAATCATTTTGGGTGGATTTTTTCCAAGGTGGTTTCCCACGGTGCCCTCCAATCCACCCTCAAAGATTTCAGAAAACCCCTTCCACGCAGCAGTTATGTTTCCTCCGTTCCCAACAGGAAGAACTACAAAGTCTGGAACAGTTCCTCCCAGTTGTTCAACTATCTCGAACGAAACCGTTTTCTGACCCTCTATCCTGAATGGATTCAGAGAATTCAGCAAGAGTATCTTGTTATCCCTCTCGCAAATTTCGCTAGCGACTCTGAGGGAATCGTCAAAGTTCCCATCAACCTGATAGATTTCAGCGCCGTAGGCGATTGCCTGGGCCATCTTCCCCATTGCGATCTTTCCTTTGGGCACGAGGACAATGCATCGCATCCCAGCCTTCGCGCTGTAAGCGGCCAGAGAAGCTGACGTATTTCCTGTGGAAGCGCACATGGCGCTCTTGTAATTAAGCTCGAACGCCTTCGAAACGCCAACTGTCATTCCTCTATCTTTGAATGAGCCGGTTGGGTTCAGACCTTCGAACTTCACGAATAATGATCTAATTCCAAAAATCGTCGCAAGATTCCTGCAATCGAAGAGTGTTGTCCCCCCTTCAGCGAGAGACACTATTTTTTCTTCAGACCAGAGAGGGATCAGGTCGAAGTATTTCCAGACTCCAGGCCTCAGACCCCTCCTTCGGTTGAATCGCCCGGGGGCGGCAGGGATTCGCTTTACCTCGAGCAGATTTCCGCACTTCGCACATCTGTAGAACTTGCCATAGTCGTCAACGTTGTATTCGGTCTTGCAAGAAAAGCAACGCAGAATGTAGCCATCTTTTTTGTTCTCAGCCGTTGCCAAACCATTCGACCTCGTTTTCAGGTTCAGGGGACACGGCAAATATTCTGGAGAATTGATTTAGGGCGCAATCTAGAGCTCAAATTGCTTGCACAACAGTTCTGCGGTAAGCAAAGCGCCACCCGCCGCGCCCCTAATGGTATTGTGAGTAAGGAGGTGATATTGTAGAGCATTTCGATTCGGCTGCCTAATCCTTCCGACGACGGTTGACATTCCATTGCCTTCCATGCGATCGAGCCTGGGTTGCGGTCTGTCTTTCTCCGTCTTCAAGATAATTGGTTTCTTGGGGGCAGAAGGAAGTTTCAGTTCCTGAGGAATACCTTCGAAGGCATCCAATATTTCTCCCGGATGATCTATCTGTCTTTCGGTCTCAAGATATACTGATTCAAGATGTCCGTCAATTACAGCGACGCGATTGCAAGAACAGAAAATATCAAGAGTTCCAGGGAGAATCTTGTTTTTTTCCTTCGAGACCGTCCCAAGCAATTTATTGGTCTCTAAAGGAACTTTTTCTTCTTCGCCCGATATGAACGGAATCACATTGTCTTCGATATCGAGCGAGGGGACACCCGGATATCCTGCCCCTGAGAGAGCCTGAAACGATGTCATGACCACTTTTTTCACCGAAAATGCATCGTTCAAAGGTTTGAGGGTCATAGCGAGCCCAACGGTAGTGCAGTTAGGCGTCGCGACTATGAACCCCTCGCTCTTTCTTAATCGTTTTTCAATCAACTTCAAGTGATCGGGATTAATCTCGGGAATCATTAGGGGAACGTCAGAATCCATACGATGAGGGGATGCATCCGTTATGATTTTGAAACCGCTCTGGGCAAACTTTGATTCTGTCTCCAATGCTACTGAAGTTGGAAGCGGAGAAAAGACGAGATCTGCGTCAACTTGCGAGGGATCAGAATCTTTGATCTCTAAAGACCTCATCTGACTCGGGAGGCCGGGCGCTAGCTCCCCTAACTTCAGCCCCACCTTGGAATTACCCGTGACGGCGACGACTCTAAACCAAGGATGATCTTTTAGCATCTCGAGGTATTCCATTCCTACTTTCCCAGTGGCGCCGAGCACTCCGACATCGATTTTTTTCATTCTGATCCGGCCTTTTGTTTCAAACCACTGCTTTAGCTTTCGGGAGATGCTCTATTCACGAAATTTCATTGTAAAGCTTTTCTCAAAGAATTGTAATTTAGGCGAAATCTAAGATTCATGAGGAAAATCGAAATGGTTAATAGGAAATTAAAGCTCTCGGAACGGACTTGCAAACCTCGATTTCAAGTAGTATTGGTGACTTGGTCTTTGACCAGATCGAGCGGCTGAAATCAGCATTCCCGGATTTCCAGGAAGCTCTTGACACATACCTGCAGCAATACGGCAAATCAAAGTTAAGTCTCAGCGATCCGATAAAATTGACTGAATCAATCGATCCTGTTGTCATCATCTTCGGACGAAACTGCGCTATAACTTACAGCGATTCAATTAAGCTCCTGAGCGGAAGTCAGGGGAGACTGAACATTCGTCTAAACGAAATTTACATCTTCGGCAGAAGACAACCTCAGGATTCCAAGTTGCTGGTCTGGAGTAAGGATGGACCTATGGAGCTTGAAGAATATAACTCGCGGGTGGACACCATACCTTCGAGAGTTCATGGGGTTTTGGCTAACCTTGAAGATGGGACCTTCTACTCAGATCTTGGAAGTTCAGCGGGTACGATTCTGGCGGGGCAGTCGCGCCAGCTAGGAGGAGCATTCGTCAGAATCTACGACCCTGGTTCAAGGGAATCGCCAACAATAAGATCTGATAGGATATTTTCTTCGAGAAAATCACCCGAGGTGAATTAAGAACGCGGCCGCTCAAGCGGCATCCAGTGCGGTTTTGAACTCTGCTTCTACCGAATCATAGGTTTCAATCCCAACTGACACTCTAATCATTGCGTCCGTGATTCCTGATTCTCGTTTTTGGTCCTCATTCAGATTTCGATGCGATGTCTTTCCTGGATGGGAGATTGTCGTATGAACGCCACCAAGAGATGGCGTTAGAGTAACCGTTCTCAACGATTTTACAAACCTGCCGGCGCTATCCAACCCACCCGTCAAATCGAATGACAACATTCCTCCGTAAATTCCCCAATTGAAAACTCTCTTCGATAAATCATGTTGGGGATGTGAAGGGAGTCCTGGATAGTATACCTTCGAGACCTTGCCTGATCTAGACTCCAGATAATTTGCTAGTTTTATCGCATTTTCGCTAGATTGCTTGACTCTTACCTGCCAGGTCGAAAGGCTACGTGTTGCAAGCCAGCAGTCGAATGGCCCCGCTATTACTCCCGACCTAGTGCAAAATTGCGCGGCACGCGACATGATCTTCGATTTACCGCACAAGATTCCAATCGTCAGATCGTCGTGGCCACCTAGGTACTTTGTCCCGCTGTGCATCACAATATCAGCGCCTAAAATTGCTGGTTTTGCAACAAATGGAGTTGCAAACGTATTGTCAACCAGCAGAACTGCATTCGATTCATGGCAAATCTCCGCAATCTTGCCAATATCACAAATTTTCATGGTCGGGTTAGAGATCGTCTCTACTAGAATCAGCTTTGTGTCTCTCTCGATGGATTTTCTGACGTTTTCTGGATCGGCTGAATCAGCGAATGTTGTTCGAATTCCGAATCTACTTAATTCATCTTTCAGTAGGACTAAAGTTCCGCCATAAAGATCGTTCGATGCAACCACATGATCATCCTTGCCCAAACCGGATAAAATTGCAACGAGAAGAGCTCCCATCCCAGAAGAACAAACTACACCCGAGTCAGTTTTCTCGTATTCTGCAACCTTTTTTCCGAGCTCTGTAGAATTCGGGAGACCGTTCCTTGAATAAAGATACGCTCCTGGAATCCTTCCTTCATAAAAGTCATCTAGAGATTCCAGATCAGGATAGTCGTAAACTGATGTTTGGTAAATTGGAATTGAATGGGGTCTTATCGAATTTTTCTCAATCGAACTTTCGTTCCGGTCTATTTTCTTGGTCATATCAGGCGGCAATGGACGAAAAAAGGAAAACCCGGCTTATTTTAGTTAGTTCGCGATTTGCGGGAGCTCAATTCGATTCGTTATCAGCAACTTTTTGTCTATTCTTTTTCCCGACGTCATGCTTCTCGATTAATTCCTTGGCTTTTTGCGCAAGTATATCCCATTTCCAACCCGCGACGCTCATTCGGCAAAGATCTACTTTCCATGCATCATTTCGTTTTTGCCATCTGTACAGCCGTAAATCTCTTCCAAAGTCGCTGTCCACCACGACTAGAGCTACGATGAGCTTTTCGCTGCGGTAGATGTCATAACCTTCCAGTACTTTGAACGATTCTGAGACAGGATAATTTCCTTCCCTTTTCTTTAACGGTACTCTTTCACTGGATTGGTTTTCAGGCATTCCCGACAATGATATCGAATAGCAAAATTATCTCGACAGCAAAAAAACCCTTTGGGCATCGTTCTCTTTTAGATCGCCACATTTATGAGAAAAATCCGAATGTCTCTTTTCATTCTCAATTAACTTCCATTCGCAATCTACCCTTAGTCGAGTATTCGTGGGAGACAGTTTTCATCGCGTGGTCCACGTACTCCTTAAGACCTTCGTTTAATGTTACAGTTGAAATGTGACCAAGTAATTTCTCGGCTCGAGTTGTGTCTGCTGAACGTCCCTTGATGTCGCCAAGTTTTGGTGGCATGTGCCGAATCTCAGACTTTGATCCAGTCAATTTGATAATTTTCTTAGCAAGATCAAGGATTGTTATTTCGTTTCCTGATGATCCAATATTGATAGGTATCCCTGAAATTTTTTCTGTTGTGTATGCTCGTAAATTCGCTTTTACTGCGTCCGAAACGTGAAGAAATTCTCTACTTTGCAAACCGTCTCCGTGTACTAGAATCGGCTTGCCCTTCAGAGCTTGAGAAGTGAAAAATGGAATGACTGCTTTTTCTTCCCCGATCTCTTGCCGCTCGCCGAAGACATTGAAATACCGAAGAATCGGAACGTCAACGCCATAAACGGTTTGATACATGACGCAGTAATTTTCTGCCGCCAGCTTTGACACTCCGTATGGTGCCAAGGGCTTTAGAGGATGATTTTCTTTGATCGGCGAGCTAACAGGGTCGCCGTAAACGCTCGCGGAAGATGCATGAATTACTTTTATCTTGCTTCTCCGAGCAAATTCAAGGACTCGTACAGTCCCTCCTGCATTTACCTCTAGATCGGAAATAGGCTCTTGGAATGAGGGAACAATTGTTCTGCAGGCTTCGTGGAAAATTCCGTCCAGCTTCCCAAGCTTCTCCAAATCAAAAGATCTGATGTCGGCCTTTACGAATTTCAATTTTCCGCTGCGAGGAAGGTTGGAGGTCGTACCTCCACTCAAATCATCGAGAACAACTACATTTGCTCCTAGGTTTAGCAACGCCTCAGAAATGTGACTGCCAACAAAACCGGCACCGCCGGTAACAAGGAATTTTCTTCTTTGGAAATTATCTTTGAGATCCACACAAACCCCTCAAGATTTCATATTTTTCAAACGTC
>JAPCJU010000038.1 GCA_027886795.1 Nitrososphaerota archaeon
CGTGAGCGATTGGAAACCGGAGCACGCCTGAAAGTTTGTTCGTAAAAATGCATCTTGAGTTTGGTGATGTCTTCAGATTGACCCATCTGCATTCAAATTTGCCCGAGCCATTTCCTGCAAGAGCAATTTTGGGGTCTTCAGAAAGATCCGATTCCGGTAACAGGCCGGCTTCAATCAATACCTGAAAACCGTTGCATATTCCAAGTATCGGTTTTTCCGATTGTACGAAGGTATTGAGGTCTTCCTTCATGGTTGCATGAATCCTTTTGGCCCAGATCGCTCCGGCCCGAACATAGTCGCCGTAGGCAAACCCTCCCGGAAACACGAGCCCATCGTATGAATTCAAATTCCTTCGCCGCAGCACATCGTTGAGATGGAGTACCTCGACGATCGCCCCCTGATCTTCTAAACAGGCCGCCGCATCAGAATCCCGGTTTGTACCGCCGACTCTCATTATGCAGATCTTTATTCTCTCTCTTTGCAGAATATTCACCTTTCAGATGATGCGCCTGAAAATCGACTCGTCCAGGCATTGTAGCATTCATCGGTAGACAGATCTATAAGATTCCGGTCTTGAATGTTCTTTATCGAGATTCGTTCGGCTTGAACTACGCCAAGCTTTGTAAAGGGAAAGTCCTTCATGGTTTTTTCAAATTTATCTTCGTCATAGCGTTGAACTTCAACCAGGAACCTCGAGTTCGATTCAGAGAATAAACTTGACAGGATTTCCGACTCCGAAGAATCTTCCAAAACAATTTTAGCTCCCAGATTGCTCGCAAAACACATCTCTGCCAAGGCCACTGCTAAACCACCCTGTGATAGATCGTGGCATGCCCTAACTAATTGCAGATCCATCACTCTGCTCATTGCCTTGTACATAGCGGGGGCTCTTTTCAGGTCGACCTTCGGGACAATACCTCCCTGTACTTTTTTGATTTTGAAGAATTCAGATCCACCCAGTTCCGGAAGAGTGTTTCCTACGAGGTAAATCGAATCACCCGCATTCTTGAAATCTGCACTAACGCACTTTGAGATTTCAGGGATGATTCCCAGCGCGGTTATGACCAAAGTGGGGAGGATTTCGCCCAAGGGAGTTTGGTTGTAAAGACTGTCCTTGCCCGAAATGAAGGGAGTTTCAAAGGCCTTCGAGACGTCGTAACATGCCTTCGAAGCTTTAACCAGCGACCTCAGACCTCCAGGTTTTCCCGGGTCGCCCCAGGCAAAATTATCTAGAAGGGCAATCCTTCTTCCCCCTACCGCAACGTTGTTCCTCACGGCCTCGTCAATAGATGACGCCGCCATCCAATATGGATCTAAGCTGCTGAACCGAGGATTAAACCCGCATGATATTGACAATCCCTTTTCTGAGTTTCGAACAGGCTTCAGAACTGCAGCATCGTTCGGTCCCGAGCGGGGATATTGAAAAGGCTTGATTACGGTATTTCCTTTGACCTCAAAGTCGTAAGTCCTGACGATTCCTTCCTTGCTCGAAATGTTAGGCGATCCAAGAAGTAATAGCAAGTCAGCGGAAAGGTCATCTAATCGATATCTGGGAGGTAGACGAGTTTGGATTAATTCTTTCTTCGCCGCAGCCCCTGAACCGGCGTCGAGCCTGGGCAATGGCGGCGAGAAAAGAAACTGCAAATCGATTTTTCCCAGTTCACCGTTCCTATCTTTGAGGAGCACTCCGCGTGAATCAGTCAGCGTTCCGATTGCACCCGCCTCTATCTCCTCGCTTTCAAAAATAGAAAGGGTCTTTGCCAATGTTTGTGGCGGGACAACAAGAAGCATCCTCTCCTGAGATTCAGATATCCAGATTTCCCATGGTTCGAGATCTGAAGACTTTAAGGGGACACTCGCAAGATCTACTTCGGCACCACAGCCGAAAGACTTCGCGATCTCGCAAACTCCCGAGGAAAGGCCTCCGCCGCCAAGGTCTGTAATTGCTGAAGCAAGCCTCCTGTCTCCGATTTCGAGAACAGCTCTCGCGAGCTTCTCTTCCGTAATTGGATTCGGAATCTGGACCGCAGGCCTGAGCGTATCAGGATCTCCTTCAATCTTTTCTGAAGCAAAATTGACCCCGTGGATGCCGTCTCTACCCGTTCTCCCTCCGGCGATGACTAAAACATCACCCGGCTTCGCACTCCTCGCATAATTCCGATTTTTTGCCAGCCCAATGCAACCGCAGAATACGAGAGTATATCCGGTGTAGCTGTCGTCAAAATACACTCCCCCGTTGACCGTTGGGATTCCCATGTTGTTTCCGTAAGATCCCACTCCAGAGACAACTCCGCTTAGCAAGTAACGAGGGTGCATTATGCCCAACGGGAGTTTCTTGTACGGGAAATCAAGGTCACCAAAAAATAAAATGTTAGTGAGTCCAATCGGTTCTGCCCACACACCCAGGATATCACGTATTACTCCTCCGACTCCAGTTGCAGCTCCTCCAAACGGCTCGATCGCGCTGGGGTGATTGTGAGTTTCGACCTTGGCAGCAATCGAAACGGTCTCTTCGAACTTTATTATCCCCGCATTATCCGAGAATGACGAAACCACCCAGTTCGCCCCAATCTCCTCGGTTGCCCGTTTAATGAAGGAATTGAATAATCCGTTTATCGTCTCTGATCCGAGCTTTATCTTTGATTTGAAAACTTTGTGAAAGCAGTGTTCAGACCACGTCTGGGCGATCGTATGAAGCTCAATTTCAGTGGGTTCACGACCAAGTTTCTTAAAGTGCGCCCTAATTGCCGAAACTTCGGGAAGGGATAATCCGGTGTTCAGCTTTCGGCACAGCTGGAAGGCTTTCCTATTGTCGACCGAGACGAGTCTAAGACTCTGAGTCGTCGTCAACGGTTTCTACCTCGAAATTGAAATCGTCTTTTGTAGGGTTTACGAGTAGCCGAGAGCACATGCTTTTGACAATTACCTCGGCCTCCTTTTTAGTGCCACAGTCGAGGAAAATCCGGTAGACCTTGACGACTCTCAGGCCGGTGACCGGGAAATTAAGATCAAGCAAAGTTTTCTTGATCGTCTCAGATTCCGGATCGAAATGATCTTTCCTCAAGCCAACTTCGATCCGAGCTCTGAATCTCAATTTGAAAAATCGGTTCCTCGATATCTTAAGTTTCCAACTTTTATGAAATTTCGAATCATAAAAATATCGGCTTTTCCATATCATTGCTGATTAACGAGATTTTCTCGTCTGGTGAAACGAAGCCAATGTCATCTGCGACGAATTCATTATTTAAGGAATCTAGCGTTCTTGACCGATCATCTTTCGCGACAATGACTGCAAATCCGTATCCCATATTGAAGGTCTTGTACATCTCCTTCAAGGACAAGGGAAGACCGATCAACTTTGCAGTTCGATGTATCAATCTAAAAATTTCGGGAATTTTTTCATCAAGTTTGAAAGTAAAGCCAATTCTCGAGCCTCCCTGCAATCTTTTCCAACTCGAAAGCCGTCTGAATTTTGAAAATCCATCGCCGGTTATGTGGATCGCAGCTTTAATTTTGACGTCCTCCCGGAGTCGTTCAAGCCCTGAAGAATAGATCATCGTTGGTAGAAGCAGTTCTTCTATCACTGATCTCTGAAGTTTTCCAGGAATGTCCCAGGAATCAAATTTACCCCCCCACTTTTTCAAAAGGACTTTTCTTGCAAGAGTAAGACCGTTGGAATGTATTCCAGAGCTTCTTAGCCCGATTATTCTATCTCCAGGTGAAACATCTCCATCTATAATTTGATCCTCCTTTGCAAGACCGAGGCAGGATACAAAAAGATCAAACGGGGGAGAATCTACTTCTATACTCTGATGCAGAATTTCCGCAACGTCTCCCGTCTCACCGGAGACAAGCAAGCTTCCCGCGGTCTTCGCACCAGCTCGAACACCAGAAACAAGCTGCCGTACTTTTCTGGGATCGCTATTTGAAATGTGGATAGCGTCGGTCAAAAGTACTGGGCGTGCTCCGGACCTGATTACATCGTTCACTGCCATCGCAACTGCATCTATCCCAATGGACGAATAGTTTCCAGAGAGCTCTGCCAGGAGCGTCTTTGTGCCGATTCCCTCAATTTGAAAGTCGAAATAAGTCTGAGCGTTGCCAGGTGATGGATAAAGAGTACCGAAAGGAAGCTTGACCACTTTACCGTAAGGGTATTTCTCGGAATCTAAAGAAAGAAGGGACTCTATGTTAGATCTAGATCTTTCCCGTGTTTTTCTATTAACACCGACTTTGCAATAAGATAAATTTCTTTTTTTCCGCAACGGCTTCAACAGAACTCACGAGGCGAAACTAAGGTTCTCAAACTGGATGATTCGATTGAAATTTCGAAAGTTTCTTCTTCCAGCTCTCGGCAATCTTGATCGACTTTTCAACCGCGATGCCTCGATAATTTGCAGGATCGTCTATCACTTTCAAATATGATTTCGGGATTCTATCGAGGTATTGCGACAGATCCCCGTTTGATTTTATGACCTCCAGGAAACTCTTCTTCGAACGGATCGATTCCTGGACGATTTTTCGAACAGTTTCGTGGGCGTCGGGATGCCCCGCAATCGAAAGAAGAATGTACAGGGGCTCCGAAAGTATCTTGTCTGAACTCATTTTCAGATTCTTGTCGAGCATCTCAAGATCTACAAGCAATCTCGGTTTTCGAGACTTTTCATTCCAGATCGTCCTGGTCAATCTTCTGACAGCGTAGTCGAACGCAACAATCAATTCGGGGACGTAGCGCTGGGACAAGGAATTGGTCAGGTCCCTTTGATGCTCGGATATCTGATCCATGTAGACCGTTATCATTTGGGGCATGAACTTTTTCCACATGCTCTCGACATTCTCAAAATTGATCGGATTTCGTTTTTGCGGCATCGTTGAGGAGCCCACCTGGTCGGGCGAAAACTCTTCCGAGATCTCGGAGATTTCGGTTCTTTGCAAATGCCTAGCATCTCTCGCAAAATTTGCTATCACTCCAAAGGTCGAGACAATCGAGTGCAGCAGGTCGGTCATGGGTTCAGGTTGAACAATCTGCGTAGAAACTTCAGAAGGCTTCAGACCAAGTGAGTCTAGTAAATCTGACTCAAATTGTTCCGGGTCGTCGACCATCAATGATAACGGCCCGTATACGCCAACTGCTCCCGCAAACTTGCCGGACAAGTCCTCGATAGCACTGCTAATCTTCTCGATCCGCTGGCCGAGTCTCGACACGTAGAAAGATGTGAAAAATCCCAGCGTAATCGGTTCCGCGTGCTGGCCATGAGTTCGGCCAATTTGGGTCGTCTTGGAATATTTTAAGGTTAATTCAATTAGGGCATTTTCCAACTTTATTAGGTCTGGAATCACGACCCTCGAAATTGCATCTTTGATCCTCAGCGCGTTAGCTGTATCTACAATATCATACGAGGTGGCAGTTAAGTGAACGAATGGCTTGGCTTCATCAGAAATCTTACTGCGAATTACGTTCACTAACGCCCTGACATCGTGCTTTATCCGTCGTTCTTCGGCATAAACCTCCTCGGCTGAAATTCCTTCCACCGCTTTTTCAATTTCATTAGAAACTTTCTTGGAACATATGCCCCTTTTTGCCAGTTGCCGAGCTAGAGCGGCCTCCACTTTCCCTTTGTATTTTACATAAGCATCCTCGGACAGAAAAGGCAGAAGGTCAGGCACTGAATACCTGTAGTCAGTGGGAGAAAAAAGTTCAGAATATCTTGGAGAGCTCCCTTCAAGCTTTTCCTCTGAAGTCTCTTTCAATTGAGAATTGACCGAATACTAATCCAACATTCTTAACTTGTCTGTTCAAGAACTTCGTCGACACTCAGGAGATCGAGAGATTCCAGAGTTCTTTCTCCCGAAAGTACCTGAAAAGCGCCTGAACAGCGTTTGGATATTTGCTCCAAAACTATCGGCGGCAAATCGGGAATTTGCCCCTCACCCGAAAATCCCTTCCTCAACAGGAAATCGCGAAGAAACTCCTTGTCAAGACAGTTTTTTTCCTGTCTTTCTCCAATCCTATACTTGTTTTTAGCCCAAAAGCGAGCCGAATCGTGAGTCGGAGGTTCATCTATCTGAATTAGATCGTCCTTGATAATTCTCCCATATTCAAGCTTGAAGTCTGGGATAATGAGTCCCTTGAGCCCCGCTTCCCTCTTGTAATATTCGAATAATCTGTAGGTCGCCTCCTCCAATTCATTCCACTCGTCTTTGGTGACGAGTTTCCTTCGAAGCGCTTCCTCCTTCGATAATTCCTCGTCGTGTCCTTGATCGCTTTTTGTCGTTGGGGTGAGGATAATTTCTGGGAGCTCTTCTGCAAGCTGCAAACCACTCAGCAGCTTTATTCCAGATATTTCCCTGGCTCCTTTGGTGTAAGCCCTCCAAGCCGATCCGTATAGGTATGCTCTGACGATCCATTCGATGTCGATCCTCTGCGCCTTTTTTACCCGCAGTGTCCGTTCGTCAAATCTAGAAATGAAGTGATTCTTGAAAACGTGTGACGTCTTCAAAAACCAAAACTCTGACAACTTAGTGAGAGCGACCCCCTTGCCTTCAATTCCTTCAGGCATTACTACGTCGAATGCAGAAATTCGATCTGTAGCTACTATGAGGAGCTCATCTCCTTCATCGTAGACGTCCCTTACCTTTCCTCGTCTCATTAGCTGCTTATCTGCCAGCTTTGATTCGAGAACAATGGACATTTTCAAAACTCGATCCTTTTTGTATTCCCCATGAAATGAGCGATTTTGAGGTTATGCCTTTCGATTAATTTCTAGATCTAACTTTTGTAACTGGGCTCTTTTTTCATTAAGCTGCGCGGCGATCTTGTTTCTAAGCTCCATGTTTGATAAAGCGAAAATTTGCGCCACGTAATTCCCAGCCTTCGCTGGATCGCTCACAAAGGCGACGGGAACATCAGAGGGCGTGAAGGCTGTAGAGAATATCTTTGGAAGCTCGTACTTGTCGAGATCAGGAGGACAAGCAACGACAGGAAACATTCTTTGAGCAGCGACAACCCCCGAAAGGGCGTCCGAGAGACCAGCAACCGTCACCGCTACGATTTCATCGCCACTGTCGTAATATTCCTTTAAAATTTTCAGAAGATATTCGGGGGTCCTGTGTGCGGAAGCTATTCGAATATCGCTCGGAATCGAATATGATGAGAGGGTGGTCCTGATTTTTTCACTGAATTCAAGGTCGCTCTTTGATCCCATCAGAATTACAGCTTTTTGCATTTTTGAATTCGCAATTTCAGAAAAATTCAGATTCGGCTTTTATGAGTATGGAGCGCATTACACGACCCTCTAACGAGACATTTCTTCTTTCTTCCAAAGCAACGATTCTCTTACTCTTGCAGTCTCGTTCGAATTTAGCGGAACGAGGGGAGGTCTCACTTTTCCACAATCAATGCCAATAAAGCTCAGACCTTCTTTCAATCCAGATGGAAACGTTCCGAGCCCCATCGCTTGGGCGAAACCATCGATTTTCTCTTGGACTTCTCTGGCGTGGGAAAAGTCATTATCGGAATAAAATTTGTAGATTTGAGCGGTTTCTGCAGGCAATACGTTTGCGGAGCCAACAGTCGCACCCGCGCCTCCAAGCTCAAGCCCCGAAAGAAGTAGCGCATCAGATCCAATGGTGATTGGAATCAAATTCTTAAGCAATCGAAGGTACTCGAGGAATTGCCCTAAATCGTTCGTAGTAAACTTCACTCCAAGCACCCGGCCAGGATTCTTCTCGACAAGCTTCTTCACAACCTCGGGAGGAATTCCATACCCTATCCAAGAGGGGATGTTGTAAATCATCAGGGGGAGGTCTACTTTATTGATTATTGACTGGAAATGCTCGTAAAGTCCAATTTCAGACGTCTTGTAATAAAACGGTCCCGTCGCGATCACGGCGTCTGCTCCGGCCTCGACAGCATCGATCCCGAGAGCAACTGCCTGTTTTGTAGAGCTCTCAGAAATTCCCGCAATAACCGGAACTCTGCTGCGAGCATCCCTGATCACAGCTCTTACGACACTTTTTCTCTCCTCGTGGCTTTGAAGCAAAACCTCACCTGAAGTTCCATTAACCATGAGGGCGTTGACTCCGTTATGAATCAAATAATCAGTTAGTTTGGAAATGCCAACAAAATCCAGATCCTCCATGTCCGTTCCAGTGAAAGGCGTGACCATCGGCACGATAATTCCATGAAGCTTGAAAATATCTGATCCCTTTGCTTTCATCTCGACATCACTCCATTCTCTTAATGAAATTCGGAGGTCTTGCGTAGTTAGTAAGTTATTCTATGAGTGCGATTCCAATATCGTTCACATTTGTTGCCGTGGGACCGGTGACGATCAGGCTCTCACCTACGATCGAGAAAAATGAATTTGAATCATTATTCGACAAATAATTTGACGGGTCGAGTCCCCGGGCTCTCGTCCTCAAGAAAGTCTCCGAATCCACGATTGCTCCGGCCGCCTCCGAAAATCCGTCCTTGCCATCAGTTCCCATGAATGCGATTGTAATTTTCGGCCTGTCCCTCAAAACGTTAAGTGCCGCTAAAGCTTCCTCTTGGTTGCGCCCTCCCTTTCCATTGCCTCTTACCGTGACAGTAGTCTCGCCTCCCCAGACGAGTACTGCAGGCTTTTTGAAATTGGAATCTGATCTTTGAATTTGAATGCACAACGAGGCGAGATTTTCACCGCAATCCTTGGCCTCGCCGTGCCACGAAGAGCCCAGATAGTATATTTTGAATTTCTTGAGTTTTTTCAAAGCGAAAATTGAAGCTTTGCACGCTATCGAGTTATCTCCCAAAATAAAATTAGACGCCTTGTTGAAAATC
>JAPCJU010000039.1 GCA_027886795.1 Nitrososphaerota archaeon
ATTCAGACTTCTCTCAGTCTATCCAAGGGAACAATCGTCTTCGATGTAAACGAGGACAAAGCTCAGGAAGTAGTACTGAGCGAGGCGATGGCTTGTCCTACTTGCGGCTTCTCACTGGAAGAGCTTTCGCCCAGGATGTTTTCTTTCAACAGTCCCTTCGGGGCCTGCAAGCAATGTCTCGGACTGGGCTATCTGCTTAACATGGATCCGGACCTTGTCATCCCCGACAAGTCTCTATCAATCTTGGATGGAGCGATAGCCACTATGGGAAGCACCGACAGCTGGTCAATGCAACACCTTGAATCCATCGGACGGAGGTATGGCTTCCGGCTCGACCTTCCCGTTTACAAAATGAAGAAGGAGCAACTCCGAATCCTGCTCTATGGCGCAAACCCGGATCGTGAGACTTCAAGATCCAGATATCACGGTTGGTATCACGGAGGTGAATGGGAGGGAATCTTGCCACAGCTCGAAAGGAGGTACATGGAGACCGAATCTGAATACATGAAAGAATGGTATTCAAAGTACATGAGCAACCAGCGCTGTCCTTCATGCAAAGGTGAAAGATTCAAGCCGGAGATTCTGGCAGTAACAGTTAACGAAAAATCAATTTCAGAAGTTTCAAAGCTTTCGGTGAGACAGGGACTTCAATTTTTTTCGAACCTTGAACTCTCAGAAAAAGAGAGAATCATCGCGACCCAGATACTCAAAGAAATCAGGGCACGACTTACTTTTCTGATGAACGTCGGTTTGGACTATCTGACGTTAGACCGAGCGGCTGCGAGTTTATCTGGGGGCGAGGCTCAGAGAATCCAACTAGCGACGCAAATCGGTTCCAGCCTCGTTGGTGTGCTTTACATTTTGGACGAGCCATCCATCGGCTTGCATCAGAGGGATAACAGGAGGCTCATTGCAACGCTAAAGGCGCTGAGAGACATTGGAAACACGGTACTCGTTGTTGAGCACGACGAAGAGACGATCGTTGAATCGGATTTTGTTGTCGACCTTGGACCGGGCGCTGGTGTCCACGGTGGTTTCGTGGTCGCCACAGGTACTCCTGAAGAAATAACAAAGAATCCCAATTCAATCACCGGGCAATACCTCTCAGGTGCAAGAACAATTCCAGTTCCGGATAGAAGGAGAACTCCATCGTCGAGATACCTTACCGTGAAAGGCGCAAGGGAAAATAATTTGCAGAATATCGACGTACAGTTTCCGCTTGGAATATTTACATGCATAACCGGTGTTTCAGGATCAGGGAAGAGCTCCCTGGTCAATGACATTCTCTACCGGTCTTTGGCACAACAACTTTACGGGTCAAGGGAAAAGCCGGGCCTTCACGATAAAATCTTGGGGAGCGAAAATATCGACAAGGCGATAATCATTGATCAGTCCCCTATAGGAAGGACACCGAGATCCAATCCGGCAACTTATGTGGGACTCTTTACTGACGTCCGAGACCTTTTCACGAAACTCCCAGATTCTATCGCGCGAGGATACAAGCCGGGTAGATTCAGTTTCAACGTGAAGGGCGGAAGGTGCGAGGCATGTGAGGGTGACGGCATCATCAGACTGGAAATGCACTTCCTGCCCGACGTTTATGTTCCGTGCGAAGTCTGCAAAGGGAAGAGGTACAATCGGGAAACTCTGGAAATCAAGTACAAGGGGAAGAACATTTCAGAGGTTTTGGAAATGACGGTGGAGGAGGGCCTCCAGTTCTTCGAAAATATACCCAGGGTCCGAAGAAAACTGGAAACATTGAATGACGTTGGACTCGGATACGTTGAGTTAGGGCAGTCCGCGACGACGCTGTCCGGGGGAGAAGCCCAGAGGGTCAAACTGGCGTCCGAGCTTTCAAAAAGACCGACTGGCAAGACGCTCTACTTGCTTGACGAACCAACCACTGGACTACATTTCGAGGATATTAAGAAACTATTGAGCGTGCTTCAACGACTAACTGATGCCGGCAACAGCGTGATTGTGATTGAGCACAACTTGGACGTTATCAAGACAGCCGATTGGCTAATCGATCTCGGGCCAGAAGGTGGAGAACGGGGTGGTCGTGTCATCGCCGAGGGAACTCCTGAGGAAGTCGCGGCCGTAGAAAACTCGTATACGGGACAGTTTCTGAGAAATGTCCTGCGAGGAAAATCGGCGAGCGTGACCCAAGAACGACCGGGGATAAAGGAGGAATTTGTTGAACCTATCGCCCCAACAAATGATTTCGACCCCTCTGGATAGTTTCGACAAGCTGCCGGACAGGCCGGGAGTCTACATTCTAAAAAACTCTGAAGGGAATCCGGTCTATGTTGGAAAGGCAACGAGCATTAAGGGAAGAGTCCTCGCCCACTTACGTCCTAGATACGATGACCCGATAGGGCAGAGTTTGAAAGACCAGATCCAAAGCGCAGACTACATTTTCAATCAGTCGCCACTCGAAGCATTAATTTTAGAGAACGTGCTCATCAAGCTACACAAACCGAAGTACAACATCAGGCTAAAAGACGACAAAAGCTATCCATACATCAAAGTTTCATCCGATCCCGTCCCAAGAGTCCTTGTAACCAGACGGGTAGAAGAGGACGGATCTCGCTACTTTGGTCCATATGGAAACGCAAGGGCCGCGAGAAGAACGGTCAAGTATTTGAGAAAGATATTTCCTATTCGCGGTTGTACACTTCCTCTCACCTGGGAAAAAAAGTTCAAATCTTGCATCGATTATAACATCGGACTTTGCAAAGCTCCCTGCATCTTTGCTGTCACAAAGAACGAATATTTCGACGATGTCAGGAAATTTGAGCTGTTCCTTGAAGGAAAACTAGTGAAGCTGTCGAAGGTTATGTATGATGAGATGTGGAAAGCTTCCGAGGGCCAGGACTTTGAACGAGCGTCAAAGATCCGAAACGAAATCAGATCTCTCGAAGCTACCGCCCTAAAGCAACGAATTGTCTTTCCATCCCAAAAAGAGAGAGACAAAGACATCATTACTATCGCCAGGCAGATCGAGCCAATCGAAAGTCCTGGTAATGCAGAGATAGCCGCCGCTATCGTTTTTCAGGTTAGAGAGGGAAATGTAGTTGGCAGGGAAAAATACATTCTGGATGTTGTCAATGCGGCTTCGAGCGATTCCGAAATCTTGTCTGCTTTCATAAAGCAACACTATTCGTCCCTCGAGGCTCGGATTGCGAAACAATTTCCGCACGAAATAGTGGTGCCGGCGAAGTTAGCTGACTCTGAAGAAATTGAATCTCTTTTGCATGGCTTGATCTCCGCAGAGTTTGCGAATTCTGAAGAGAAGCCTCTTGATGATGTGAGAGTGGTCGTCGCCTCCGAAAGTGAAGAAAACAGACGTTTGATGAAGCTCGCCCAGGAAAACGCACGCCTTGTATTGAACGAACAGGAATCAAAGGCCGAGGTTAGGAAGAGGGAAAGGCTCCGGGCACTAAAAGACATCAAAGAAAAACTCGACCTGGACCACATCCCAAGGAGGATCGAGTGTTTTGATATTTCGAACATTCGAGGCCAGGAAGCAGTTGGCGCAATGACTGTCTTCGTCGATGGCTTCCCGGATAAGAGCCAGTACAGAAAATTCAAGATCAGAACTGTTACTGGAATCGATGATTATTCAATGATGGCGGAGATGATAAGCAGGAGGTTCAAGAGATTGACCGAGCCAAAGGAATACGGGAAGAGACCTTGGGCCAACGATCAGCCGGATCTCGTGATTATTGATGGCGGCAGGGGCCATCTAAACGCTGCAATCGATCGAATGCACAGCGACGGAATATTTGGAATCCCTACGGTTGCGCTAGCAAAGAAAGAAGAACTGGTTTTCACGCCCACTCGGATGAGGCCAATAAAACTTGCCCGAGACTCGGAAGCCCTCCACATTTTACAGCACATCAGGGATCAAGCGCATCGTTTTGGAATTACCTACCACAGGAGATTGCGCTCGAGAAACATTACAAAGTCAAAGCTTGACGAAATTTATGGTGTAGGCGAAAAGAGAAAACGAAATCTTCTCGCACATTTTGGCTCGGTCGACGCAATCAAACGATCGGGGCCGGACGAAATCGCCCAGGTGGCCAAGATCAGCGAGAAATTAGCTAATACTATTGTGGAAGCCTTGAATCGCTGAGGACGTTGTTGCCTGAAAAGAAGCGAAATGAGTGCGCTCGTTTTCATCGATACTTAGAACGTTTTTCATGCAACTTTAGATCAATTTCGATAGTTCGGAAAAAGTATTTAGTTTGTTGGACTTTAGGCAAATTGAGATTTGAGAATACATATTACAGGTTCACAAATCTGAATATATTGATCAAGCGAATCAAGAAGGCATGAAGAAGTCTTCAAGCAAAAAGAGTCAGAAAAGATTCTGGTGTATATTGGATGCAGACATTCATGCGAAAAACGAGAGAGAGGCGGCCAAGGAATTTCTTAGGCTCTATGGAATACATTCCGCAAGCGTTCGCGATGTTCTCGTAGAAGATGTGTGACAAAATTATCTCTCAGCAATAACGCACGTTTAGATCCTTCATCATAAGACCAAAGGAGACTTCGCTCAGAAGTCTCTCTTTTGGTATTTTCCAAAACTTCTTTCTTTTCTCTCTGCAAAATGTGTCAAGAGGAATATCTATGGAACAACATCACTTCTTCCTCACGTGAAAACCTCTCAAATGAGCTTCCTTGTTAACAAAGATGTCCTTTCTGTATTCGTCTGGAGTGTCATCCTATCAGGAGTGTTTCTTGTAGCGAGACCCGCTATAGGATTCGCGGCTATCGTTTGTTGCATGTTTTTCACGTTCTATCTATTTTCGGACTTTAGCGATGCCAAGGCTACCATTCGTGGAAGCACTGAACGAGTCAATTAGGCTGCCAGCTAGCATATTCCTCAAGTAAGGAATAACCAGAAAATTCTTTTCTCTGAAACTCGATATTAGAGATCAGCTTGTAAGTTTCGAACGACCTAGTTTAGAATTACTTCTTCAATCATTTCAGTTCTCTTAACGGACGTCCGTGTACTTGCTGAAACAATTGTAGAGATTATTGACAACGCTGAGGGCACCATCATGAGATAAAGTATCGTCTTAAAGTCCAGAGCTAACGTAATCCCCGCACTTGAAACAAATTCTCTGATTATTCCGCCATTTGTAAAAATGTAAATGTAAAAGATCTGGGACACCCCATTTGCGACCGCGGCAGCGTCACCTATGAACTTGCCCTGAAATACGATCTGAAGGCCGCTGAGCACCGTTATCAAAATTGCGTAAGACAGTAAAAGGCTCTCATTTTCTATCGGCAATCCGGCAAGATTTCCTCCGGCGTTCTTTAGTAGCAAGTTTGGAATTTCATAGAAGATTGCTAAAGTCAGGAATCCGTAGAATACTGCCATTGCGGTTCTTGAGACGAGCGCGCTCAAACTCAAGCCTAGAATCTGTCTTGCCAATTACTTGTTCACTGATTCCAATATTTGCGCCAATTGAGAAGAAGATCGAGTTTGGCTCAAAGTTATTTGCAAATTATAATTTCCATGCGGGAAAGATCCACCCGAGAACTCGCTAGCCGGGATTTTAATCAAGTAAGTTTCACTGTTTTGCCCAACCACTAGATTGACGGGACCGGACCCGAAACCATAGTTTCCAGTGGGCTTGTTTGGGATTCCAGTTAGGGTTGCATTTAGCCACAATTGCGCGGTGAGGGGTGAGAGATTGCCCCAGGAAATTGTCATCGGTAGGAGCAAGAATTGTCCGTCGGAGGAAAGGTTTGCTTGCGAAGTTCCCAGACTTACTGCCAGTGAGCTCATCACCGGCCCCAAGGTCGAATTTGCGCTCTTCGAGATATTAATTCCGAGAAGGGGAATCATCCTTGCCGCAACGGTCGAGTTGATTGAAAGAATACTAGAGTTGAACAGCACGCTTTGGAAAGCTCTCGAGTTAGTGATGATCTTTGAAAAATTCAGGCCTACTGATATATTGATACTTTGGGACAGTCCAGGCTTAATGAGATATGAACCAGAGTCAAATTCGCCTATTTGAGAGTCGGCTAGGGAAACGCTGCCAAGCAGTTCAAGACTCAGGGGATAGGTCATCTTGTTCGGAACTTGAAGACCTGAGATGACAAGCGTCGACCCATTAATCTGGGCGCTAAGCTGATTCTGAGAGTTACTCCCTACGATTGTCGTAAGAGCATTGTACTCTTGATATCCGGAATAGGCAGCCGACGACGCAATAGCAACAATCGCAATTATGATAGCAAACGAGACGAGCTTGAACGCCTTTGAGACGAGCGGCGTCTCATTCGCCAATTAAAAGGCACGCCCAGCTGTTTTTCTAGAAAAATAGTGGTTAGGAATTCTCGGCTTTAGAAACTTCAAGGACTTGGGTCTGGTTCATTTTACCTGTAACCTCGACTCCCGAGACAACTCCAACGCCCTTGTCGACTTTGAACGTTACTACTCCAACTCCTCTGTCTATCTTCATAAATTCGACTCCTCTCAACAGAAACGAAGATCCGACCCAGCCCATAATGCCCAAAAACATCACAACGATTGCTGATTGGACAAGCGAATTTAGACTCGGCACGAAATCAGCGCTTGTCGAATTGAAATTGTTCTTTGCCAGTGCGAAATATACCTGGTACACGTCAAATGCGATGAAAAAGGTCGCGGCAAGCATTACGCCGCCAATAATCGTAACGATCAGACCGGTTGATCCTGATTTGTTAAAGTTGAATTTCAAAGTACAGACTGGAGGAAAAAACTCAAATTTGTTATAAATCAGTTAAGAGCCCTAAATCCAGTTTTGAAACCCCATTCGAAGCTACGTACAATTTTCCTGCCTATCTTTCCCTTCTTATGACGAAGAGGACTATCTTCGCGACTATGAAGAAGATTATGAAAACTCCTGACGCGTACAGAAAGCCGGTCAACACATAGTTCACGATTGCAACCCATGTGAATGAGTTGATGATTAACTCGTAAAGAACGCCGACAAGAAGAAACCCCAGATATACGATCCCGAACCCGATTTTCAAAGACTTTGATGTTCACCTGACGATTGGAGGTATTCAAATTTTTGCTAATCTAACAACTTGTGATCAGACGTTTCCTGCCTCCGTCTCAAGTAATCACTTGCTTAAAGCTGGAAAGGGGACCCGCTTGGCTTTGAGTTAGACATATCGAGAAATCAGGAGGTAGTTTACTCAGAGACCCTAGCCAGAGTTCAGGCAAGCTCCATTGCCCTAGTTCTTGCGGGAAAGATCGGAGATTTCAAAAAGTAAGACCAGGGCTTCCAATTAGGTCTAATCTTTCCCAAAAATCGATTGCTCAAATTTTCGACCTAGAAAATCCATCCGAGAGCAAAGGAAAAAACCAAGCTATCAAATTATGTTGACCCAGTTCATTAGATATTGTTTGGGTCTGTCGATCTCACTTAAACAGCGTGTGTGTGTTCAAAAAATTGAGCAGCAGAACCGAGCAAATAACCAGCGAAGTACGGAGGTTGGTCTTGACTGCGAGAAGCCTACAGGCGCAGCTGGATCAATCGATACCAAAGAAGACTCATGAAGAAGTAATAGCGAGGATGCAGGGTACCATCGACGGGATGGCGGCAGAACTCAGGCGGACGAAGGGTCAGTTGGACGAAACCCAGACAATAGGACAGGGTCTAAGTATTCTTGTCAAACAGGTGGCGACGCAGGGTGAAACGATCAAGGAGACAGCGATGAAGCTCTCAGAAGTCACCGTGCCAAACCAGGTCTACCAAAACGCACTGACCAGAATTTCAGACCTTGAGCAAGTGCTCACAAGAAAGGATCAAGAGATGCAAAGCTTCCGCGAGCAAACCGTCGCCAAAGACATGTACATCCGCGCCGAAACAAGAATCTCTGAACTAGAGAATATATTGGCAAACTCAATGCCGAAGACAGAGTTCGAAGACTTATCACAGCAGATCGACACTCTCACCAAGGCAGCCCCCATAATTTCATCGGGCATGGACGAAGTAAGTCGTTCGCCAGCTCCACAAACCGTACAGATCGCAGCTAATTGAGGCCTCTCAGGAGGCCTTACTCTTTTTTTCTTGCATTTCGATTTCTTGAAAAAAACGATTTTTTTAGTTAGTATGCCGTGGCTACGGGCTGACTCGAAGGACCGCATTCCTTATTTCAGAATTGCCCTTGTGGTCGCGTATTTTGTCGAGAGTAGACTAACAATTGATCGAAAAGGAGCAGATCCGAATGGTTCAACACGAATCAATCTAACGACATAAATAATGGTCTCTCAAACTGCAAGCTGTAATTCCCATGGGTCAGAGACTAGAGAAAGGCATCGCAACGGTTGCTATAGTTGTCATAATTATTGTAATTGTCGCGGCGATCGGAGTCGGGGCGTACGTGGCTTTTAACCCTTCAAATTCCAGCACTACATCCAATGCTGCAACGTCCTCTCAAACATCGGCTCCCGCAACTTCTACTACTCCCCCTGCACAATCAAGCTCTTCTCCTACCACTTCAACGACCACCAGCAGTGTCGCTATTTCATC
>JAPCJU010000004.1 GCA_027886795.1 Nitrososphaerota archaeon
CTGATCCCGTGCCCGAGGCCGTGATTGTCAAGGCAGCGTACTCGATAGCCGTCTCCGAAATCGGTGCGGTCACCGTCAACAACAATTCACTTCTATTTCCGGTAAATGAGGCAGGTCCTGTCCCTTGCCACCCCTCGAACTGCCAAGTGCGGCTTGGGCTAGCAGAAAGATCTAGACTAGCGCCCGAGTTATACCAGCCCGATTGCTGTGAAAGCAGTACGGGGATTCCTTGTGGAGTAGTGGTGATTGTGACCATGTATTGGTGATTGTACTGCGGGTTTGCCGACACTTTCGAATTAACCGGACCAGTAAGAGTTGAGTTGGAGACCCATCTTTCTCCCGAGGCTGAACCAGGCAACTGAGCCGGATAAGTGTAAGGAGTGCCCGCGTCAGCCCAAACTTGACCGGCAGTTTGATTTACGGTCACAGACTCTGTAGTCCCAAACGAAACAAGTGCCACAGCCGGGCCTCCTGATGAGTCATTACCATAGGCGACGGTATATGCGAGGCTGACGAGGTACTGATGGTGATAAACGATGTTCGACGTAAGCGCCGAACTCACTTCTACTGATGCAGGTGACATCGTAAGCCATCTTTCAGTGGAACTTGCTCCCAGCAGACTAACGAGGGTATAATTCGAATTAACATCTGACCACACAGTTCTGGTTCCATTCAATCCTTGAAGACTCGATTGTTGTCCAAAGGAAATTATCTTGATTGTGGGCAAGGTAGGCGGGGCTCCCCCACCAGAGATAGTAACGTTGAACCGGACTTCGTACTGATGATACAACGAGATTGTGATCGTTCCGGGAGAAGTGGCAAATTCAGAAGCCGAGTTGAACGCCCACCGCTCCGTACTATTCGCGGCCGACATTGCCGTATTTACGGTGAAATTCGATCCAGCATTAATCCACACTGGCGAAGATGTAACTGAAAGTTTCAAGGAGCTGGTCTGATTCAAAGATGAATAGTTGAGCGATGGTAGAGTCGGCGGAGAACCGCCACCAACAATCCTGTATGAGAAACTTAGGGCAAACTGTTGATAGTAGTTAAGGACTTTTGTCAAGGATGAATTTACTGTACCACGAGAAATCTGAGTTGAAAACCAGCGTACCGACGAATTAGATCCTACCAGGGGATTTGAAAATGAGTAATTTGATCCAGCATCCAACCAGTAGTTGGTTGACGATCCCGAAATTGTAATCGTGATTTTCGAACCAAAGGAATAACCTGCAAAAGTTGGCGGGACAGCACTCGCATTTGCGCCGACAACGCGATATGAAGCGAACACCTGGTACTGATTGTAATAACTTTCTATAATGGTAGAAGCGGCAGCGACCCTACCGGTGCCGAAACCGGACGACAAGACCCATCTCTCGCCAGCAGTCGAGCCTCCAAGAGTTTGCCCAAAAGTGAATAACGTTCCAGCATCTGACCATTCTTGCAAACCACCAGAAGGAACAGCAACAGATTGTGCAATTCCTTCGCTATAATACGATACTTGAGGACCTGTCGCACCCATTCCTCCACCAATTGTCGTGTAATTGTAGGTCATGTAATACTGATGATATGAAATTGAGAGGGGAATCTGAGAAGGCTGATTGATTGTCCAAGAACTCGCAGGCGTAATCCACCTTTCTGTTGAAGACTTTGTAAATGTCTGCGAGATAATGCTTGCCATCGAACCTCTTTCCGTCCATATTCCTTCCGTACTCGATGTCAGAGCCACGGATGAAGGTGTAGGAGAATCCCCTGCAGAAATGCTGTTCGGGGCCGTAGTATAGGTAATAGTGGCAAAACCAACCGGTTGGCTACCATCAGAAGTAGTCTCATACACGTACTGAATCAAAAGATCATAGTACCTTATCGTGACTTGTTGTCCGCCAGCTCCTAGCGCGATTACATCACCATTGCATGTGGAATCAAAACACCACTTTTCGAGGTTGATATTCGACTTCGAGGACATTGGCGCAACTGACAAAGAGGTATTCGGATCAGCTTGAATGGTTATAGGGTTTCCAATGTCGTTAATGACAAACAACTGGTTACCGATTGCATAAGTCAGCGCAAAGAAATTCGAAGTCGATAAGACGTTGGAAGCTCCCGATGGAAGCAGATTAATTTGTAGAGAGGCCGTCTTGGGCGGAGTCAATGTGCATGAGACTATCGAATTACTCCACTCTAACTGAATTATGTATCTGTGGCCGTTCATGACTGTGTTATGTCCATCAGTTGCGTTGACTGTACCGTATTGTCCAGCGCACTTTGAGCTTATTTCTTGGGCGCTAGTGGTATCGTACCAAGCATTGGATTGCGGATCGGTCTGGGTATCAACTTGTTCCTGCGATATCAAGTTGATTTCCGAATCCACAGTTCTGTCGTTGTTCGGAAAACCGGTGGAGTGGAGGATGGAGGTAGTCAACTGACAACCGCCACTAATTCCCGAAGCGTTAACTGGCATCGCTACGAAAGGGGATAGGAAGTACGAATGATATGCGCAAAAACCGCTGGGTTGCTGAGTGGTGGGAAACGAACAAACAGCCTTTAACTGATCTTGGCAGATGTTGATACCATTCGCTGTGAACACATAATAGACGTCGTTAATTCCCGTGGGCAACGATCCGCTACTGATTATTTTTTCAATCTCGTTTGTGGTGTCCTGTCCTAAAAGCGGATCTGAAACCGATCCAGTATGTGGATAGGGAGTGGTGTCAACAAATCCGCCGCCAAAACTTACTCTGGTCGAGGGAGAGGCATTGATGTCATCTGGGTATTGGACTAACAGTTTTGAAAGATTGCTTCCGCCGACGTCATTGAAATAGCGAGAAATCAATGATTCAAATTTCGAATCATTTCCCGAGAGTTCGAAGTGGCTGCCCGAGGGTAGCCAAAATATCGCGTAGACATTCTGGTAATTTTGAATTGGGCCCTGATGATAAGTAAGAGGAGCTGTGGATGGCTGGTTCAGCATCGAATTTTTTGAATCATGGCTTTGAATCGAGGTGATGCTTCCTAAACTCGGAGCAGGGTTTGAGAGCGACGCTGCCTGAGTGAACATTAACCTGGATTGTGCAAATGGGACAATCAGCAGCAATCCAAACAACAATACGAGCCAGATCAAATTTGACGAAAATGGCTCTCGAATGAATCTCAATGCGAATTGGGATTCGAGGAAATTAATTGCTATTTCAACAGAAACTCAATAAATCCTATAGTCCACAATAAAACTGTTATCAAATATTGTTCTCATAATTCTTGCCAAAGCAAATAAGCAAGAAAAGTACTTACGATTGATGCGTGGCGCTCGGCTATGAAGGCAGCTTCTTACGATATCGCGATGGCCGGCTGCATTTCCCTAGAAGTTGGACTTCTATTGTTTCTGATCAATGAAGTCTTTTCTCAGTCCATTGATATCGTATTCATTTTCATAATCCCGGTTATTTTGTTCGTGGTTTTAGCTTTTGTCTTGCAAAGGAACGCACTTTTTCAAAGCAGAAAGAAAGGAGCTATTATGTTGCAAATGATTGCGGCGGGCGGGGAAGCCGAAGCAATGGAGCCCAGGATCGAAAAGAAACCGTTCAAACCATCACCCGCTCCGGCCTCCAAACCGTCACCTGCACGGGCCCCCAATTCGGAATATCCGACTCACAACTGTCCTGAGCATGGCGCTGAACAGTGCGCAGGGAACTACATGAATCTGCATTCCTGTAATGAACCTTCAGATTCTACAAAACAAATATACTGGGAAGAGGTTTCGCCTAAAGCCCCATCCAAGTTAAAACGAAGACAATAGGAAGATCATGCAATAACTTCAAACTATAGATCTTTTCTGTTGTAACATTCAACCATTCACTATGATTTGTCCGATCCCAAATAGGATTTCAGTTTTGACTACCCCCAAGCTCTGAAGTCAATTTTCGAGATAAGACAAATCTTTCGTTCCGTTTTTCCCCGAGCGAACCATCTTCCTGAGCTCCTTCCGCAAACGAATTTCTGAATTGAGACCCGAGGGGGGAGAATTCAACATATGATAGCTGATCAGTATTGCTCTCTTTCGAATCCTTTGATAGAATTCCACATCTCTCGTAAGCAGTACTTTTTGGTTGTTAGAATCGCCCCAACTACTCTGATGTTCGGAGAGGAGCTGCCTAATGATCTCATCATCACTCGCACCGTCGCCTAGGATCGCGGGAACCCAAACCGCATTTACATTGTTTCTCCGCAAGTCTTGGGCTAGTTGTGGCGGGAGGCAGGCATCTACGACCGCGTCTCGACCACCGATTAGCTCGAGTAAGAGTGTGATATCTGGAGTCTCATTGGAATAGAAATCATCTGTGAATGCTCTAGTTCCATTTCCTGTTGGATGTTCACAACTAGCAGCTAGATTTGTCCTAAGATATTTCCGCCAGCTCATTCGTATTTACTGGATACCGGGCTCTTGATTTCTCAATGGATTTTCTAAATAGTTAATGTAATTAGAATAATGAGGCCAAAATATTGTATTTTTCAGACTTCATTCGTCATTTTAAGGTCTAATTTAGAACGAAGATTCGCAGCTGGAGCAAAATTGAGCGATCGAATCGTGTATGTACCAGCACTCCGAGTAAATGTTTCAAGCAATTGAGCGCGCTCAAGATTCAAGTTTTTCAATAGCTCTGTTAGGTCGTCACCCAGCTCGCTCTCTTCAACAAAATGTTCGCTAATGTCGATATCTCGAATATTACCCAAGATTCTTTGCCACTCCTGCATTAACTTCGCAACACCTCGTTCTTCTTTCACCGGCAGAATTTCCAAGGTATACCTGGCAATCTTACAATCTTTTCGAAGATCATGAAGCTCCCGCATTTTTCTAAAATCAGTCAAGATCACTGGAACGACTTCGTCAAGCTCCATCTGGACCTTCTCAAGGGCCTTCCGTTTGCCTTTCCCAACTCTAGATTCCGACACCTTATTGCCCCTCGTCCTTGGCGTTTTTATTTTCAGCAACAGCTTTGCGTTTTGCAATGTGCTCGAGATCATCTGATCCCTGTCAGAACGGAGTTTTGAAAGTGCACTACTGACATTCTCCTTTGATTCGTAGTCGCCCAATTTCGAGATCACAACGTCGATATCCCTTATCGGGGTCGTTGACTTGAAAACTCTCTTGCAAGCTGAGTTGTAACGACGAAATCTGTGTTTACTCCGTGTTTTCTTCGGCAGGAGATCTGAAGCTGCCTCGACTCGCCGGATTGAAGTCCGGACATCGTGAATACTTTTTGAATTCGGTTTTTGTAGAAGAATCTCTAGATTCGAATCTAGATTGCGAATCAATTTTGCGAAATTTTTGGAAAAAGATTCAGATCTCTTCATGGTGATAACCGGAGACGATCAGTTATTTCTCTGACTGCTTTCTGATGCGTAGATAAGTTGTAAAATTTGCTGATTGCGAGAGATATTCGCGAAATTCCATTCGATATCGCTTGTTATCATCGGAAAAATTCCAGGCCGGGGCAAGGCCAGTCTCTTCTCCAGAACCCTATTTATTATAATTAGTCCTATTGTAACTATCTAGACATTGCGTTTATGGCCCTATCATATCTAGATTAGAGATATGGTACCTAACAACCCAGAAAGAATTGCTTCTGAATTAGAGAATCGAAAGCGAAATCTCACAGTTATTCAGGAAACGATCGCTGCCGACAAGGTTTCTGGATACAAGCTTGTCCCCGTGAAGGATTTTCTTTCCCGGAGGATCGAGTCTCTCGAGCAAGACCTCAAGATGAATTGAGAAAGCTGTCTATTTTTTCCTGAAGCGTTACGTTCACTTCGGGAATGGGCTTGTTCCCATCGACTCGTATCATCCCATATTGCTTTGCCATCACGGAGAATTCCCTGGCCATTTTCTGTTGATAGGCGATAAAAGACTCATAAAGATCGTCGGACAGCCCGATATCAGCGCCTGACTCGTAATAATCCAGGCTGCCATATTTTTGAAAAACCCGATGGAATAATTCGTTAGGTTCTACATCCAAGTAAAATACCAAATCTGCCTTGGGCGCGAACCCGAAAAGATCGTGCGACCACCTGCTGCTGAGTCCGCGAACGATACTCCGTGCTATCAAGGTGTAGATGTACCGGTCGGCCAAAACAACGTAACCGGCCTGGAGCGCGGGAATTATTTTGTGCTCTAACTGTTCAACGAAATCCGCCGCATAAAAAAGCGTAAGCGTCTTCTTTCCAAGAGGCAGCTTTTGTTTCGCTTCCAGTATGCCTTGACCAATGAGCTCCGATCGTTTTAGTCCCGTATTGACAACCGCATGACCATCTGATTCGAGTTTCGTTATGATAGATTGAATCTGAGTACTCCTTCCAGAACCATCAGGACCTTCTATTACTATCAGCCTGCCCTTGATCTCCGCGTCTTTGAGATTGGGAATTCCTTCCCCGTAAAATTCAATGGGCTTCGGATCGGCTCGATGAACTAGCATTTTAGTCCAGACCAACAGCTTGTGGAGGGGCAACCGGAGTGGTTCCGTTTACGCGGTTCGCCAAAGTGCGCGGCAAAACTTGCAGAACTTTTTGCCTGACTGTCATCTGCTGCTGCTCGATGTCTTGCGTAGCGTCAATTACGGTAAAATCTTCGTGTTCCACCATGGATTCGTATTCATCAATTATTTTTGCTTGAAAAATTCGGTAGCTCTCGAAAGGATCGTTGCTGAGATTCAAATCCATCCCGGCTTCATAGTACTTTAGCTTCGGACGTCCAACGAGAATCCTGTTTATTGCAATGTCGATCGGAACTTGAAAGTAAAACGTGATATCCGGTTTCGCGGCAAAACCGTAAACCTTTCTGACCCAGTGGGGGCTGCACCCTCTGACTACGTCCCTCGCGAAAGCGGTATAGACGTATCTGTCAGCCAGAACAATGTATCCGGCTCGAAGGAGAGGAGCGATGTTTCTTTCGTACCTGTCGGCAAAATCAGTAGCGTGAAGTATGCTAAAAGTCGTGGGGGTTAGCAGAGCTTTTTTCTTTCCCTTCGAGGTTATTTCTTTTACAACTTCAGAGGAGTTCCATTCGGTCGTAAAAACGAGCAACCCTTTGCTCCGTAACCACTTATCCAGAAGGTGAAGCTGTGTAGATTTTCCCGAGCCGTCGATTCCTTCAACAACTATGAGTATTCCCTTGGTCGATTCATCCGTCGAATGGTTTCTCGCTCTCAAGTGTTTCGATGCTCTTATTTTGGAAATCTTCAGCGGAGCCAGTTAAGGACTTTTGTGCACACTTAACTTTATACTCGACAAATCTGTCGAGCTCGTTCCCAAGTGCTGTCACTGAATCGCTTAATATCTTTTGGGGAAATCTGTCATCTGGCATTTGGGTTGAGACTGCAAGACTAATTCTTGAACCTCTTTCTGCAAAAGATACCTTGACCTTGGAGTTAGTGCGGGCGATGACTTCGAGGAAACGTGTAAGCGCCGCCAATCTCTCCAATAATTCACTAGTGTTCGGTTTCAAGATTGATTTGTATTTTGAGTACAACCAATTTGCACTCCTGGCCTTCCGCATTTCTGCTACGGAGAGCGCTCCTATCAGCTGATCCCGATGCGAAAGAGGAGAATCTTCGTCCATCATAAGAGCAAAAAGTGAGTCCGGTCTGAGCGATGAAAATTCTCCAAGTAGCCACTTGAGCGAAAATAAAACTATGTTCACTTCCCTGTTCTCGATAAGATCAAACGCCTCAAGTTCTTTTAGAAATCTTGCGGGCAGACGCTCATAGTCCTTATCTTTCTGTGACTTTATTTTTCTTGGCGGAATCCTACCGATTTTCCCCTTATGGTAGCCCAGTGGATCGGTTAGGAATGAAGAAAGGATACCATCCCTCAGTCCGTGAGTACTAACTATAACCCGACGGAGGTTCAGTTTCTTCATGAGCGATGCAATAACAAGTGAACCGGCAGCCAAGGTCTGCGCCCTATCTCGCCCGATAACATCAATCTCAGCGATCCTGCTGATCGATAAGTTCGATAGTTCTCTGCTCATAGCTTCGATCGATTCGCGCTTAATTGAATAGTTGTGAATCTTGTTGAGAGGATAATCTTTCAGATTCTGATCCCATCTTGCAAGAGCCCTGAGGTTTCCTCCGACGCCAACCAAAATTGTATCGTCTTTGAGATGCAACTCTTCTCTTGCAGGGAGTAACTCGTGTATTCTACTTTCCATCCGAGAGTAGGCCTTTTCTTTAAACAAACCATCTCTGTCCCCGTAAAGCTGAGTCAATCGAAGCCCTCCTAGAGGGAGGGAGAATATTTTTCTGACTTTTTTCTCGTCAGAACAGACTAATTCCAGGCTTCCACCCCCGATATCGAAAAACAGGATGTTTGTTTCCTCAAGGGCCCGAACAGCACCCGAGTACGAATACAGGGCTTCTTCCCTGCCAGAAAGAGTCCTAAACTTGAATCCGGTCTCTTCAAAAACTTGGTCGATGAACTGATCTCTATTTGCCGCTTCTCGGACTGCACTTGTAGTGACCGGCAGGCAGTGCCTAACTCCGTAGAGCTCGTTTATTTCTTTGAAAAACTTTAGTCCATCGATTGCCCTTCTGATTGGTTCATTACCCAGGAATCCAGTTTGGCTCAGACCCTCGCCAAGCCTTGCGGGAACTGACTCCTGGTCGTATGCCACAAATGTAGAGTTGTCGTCTCTTACCTCGTAACTAACGAGCTTTAGGGAGTTAAACCCCAGATCAATTACTGAAACTTTCAATTGCTTCTAAAGACCATTTTTTCGAATCGAATTAGGGAAATCTAGTTTGAAATCTTCCTTAAGATCCTAGGTGTCAGCAGCCAACGAAGTTCGCCGTTCAATTTTGGAGCAAATGAGTGAATTTGCACCTTTGCGATACCCCCCTTCTTGAGAACTATTCGACTCGCGGCATTTCCCGAGATGATTTCTCCTATGAAGGTACTAAGATAAGGTTCGTGTCCGACGATCATTATATCAGAGTCCTGCTTCAGCTTTGATAATCTCTGAATGGCTTCCGCCATGTTCCCTTCGGGTCTTAGTTCGTCCCAAATCTCGAGCTTTGGGGCGTTATTCTCGTAGACTCTAGATACAATCTCAGCTGTCTCTTTCGCTCGTTTTAGAGGGCTGGTCGCTATCTTATCAAACTCGACACGAAGACAATGAAGCGAATTCGCTATCCTTTCTACTTCACTACGCCCGGCCTCAGTCAACTCCCGCTCTGAATCTTTGGATGGCAGAGATGCGTGTGTTCCCGCTTCCCCGTGTCTTAGGATAAAAATATTCACGCTAGAGAATTGTTTTCTCTCTGGCCTTTAAGAAGATCGGTCACAAGAGGTTGATCTGGTGTCTTTTTTCAAAAGTTCCGGGAATTAGGGCAATCGCTTGTTAGTCTTTATTGACAATATATCGTGATATAGAATTAGGCCGCATCTCCAGTCGTCTGCTACGGCGTACGATACCGTTCCAATAGTAGTGTATCCGCGTAATTATTCCATTTAGATTCAATAGGGAGGGTTTATCCGAGAGATTTTCTCCCAAAATAGGCCGTATCATTCATGACCGAAATGACGATGGGAATGCTACCCACAATAGTAGGAGACAGTGAACGCGTTGACTGTCTTCAAGAAAAACTGATTGATGTCGAAATATTATACATTTTGACTTCAAAACCTACTAATATTTCCGAACTCAAAAACAACCTAAATTCGACATTCGGCTTGAAGGTTGACATCTCAGCTCTCTCTGAAAAGCTCGCGGAGCTAGAGTCGGAAAAATTGGTAAGATGGTTTCAGCTTCAACCCACCGGATCAAAATCTGCATTGAACGGGCTGGTCGAAAAATCCTTTTCAGTGACCCCGAAGGGACTAATCACTTTGCAAGGTTGGATCGAATCATTGTCAGAAATTACTCTTACATTGCAGTTGGGTTTGAACCAAAGAGTAATCAGAGAATTGGAAGAATAGTCAGAGCTTTAACAGCCCTGCTTTCTAAGGTTGGTTAGGCTCAAGACACAAAAATAGTAATGTAAAAATCTAATTTTTTAGATATCGACATTTGCAATGCTAGCTACGCCGGTTCTGAAGGTCAGTTCAAGGATAACATCTAGAATTTCTATCACCCGACTAAGTGGCAAACTCCCGTCACTTCGAATTGTTTCGGTAATCGAAGAAAAATAGTTTGATCTTTCCGGGAAGGTTGCATTGCATATCCGAATTAGGTTTTCTAGTTCGGCAATTACAATCCGGTCTGAAACGTGTCTACCGTTGTAGCTTATTGGATGCGAGAGCGGCCCAATTCTGCTCTTGATTGATTGAGCAAGCAAAGAAATCTTTTCAGTTTGCAAGTGTCAAGAATCTCGTTTATAGAATTCTGCTATTTATTCAAGAACTAATTCCGGGAGCGGCTATATCGGATTACAAAGTATCTGACTTATCTTAGAGTGGATGCCAGATCAGTACCACGTCTTCAAGCGGATAGTTGTAGTGTCTATCCCGAGTCGTGTCTGGGGGCTCTGCTTTCGAGCCCCCACCTCAACTTCTGCCTGTTGACGAGAAAAAGAGAATTGGAAAAAAATGAAATTCGCAAAGTCAAGATTTGAATACAACCCCACTTTTTGCAAGACTTGCCAGAATCAGCAGCGGAGGTTGCCAAAGATTGCAAGAGTTCAATTCAGCGATTGTGACGAACATTTTCACCAGAGGATCAGGAGGCTGGTGCTCACTGGTGGAGTGTACTACGCTTGAAAAATTGTTGTTTAGGTAAAACTTTTCTGTGGCAATGATGCGTTGTAACAAACAAGAATTCCAGTCTTACTGATTATCAAAAGGGAGTAAGACAACCTCCAAGGACTTTTTGCTTAGCCTGGCTATCCTGTATTGAAAGTTGCATTTTGGGCAGCTGGTTGTCTTCCAAGATGATTTTGAAACCGAGTTGAAAATTGGGAGATCCTCAATTTCTACAAAAGGGATAAACGTCGCCCGGCATCTTCGGCACTTTTCGAAGTTCGGAGGTCGAGTCATCTGATGCGATTTTCATTCCTAACAGACTGAAGGTAAATTCTTTGTATATCGCACTTCGATACATAGACAATCTCTATTCCTCTGATCGTACTGATTCTAACCAATAAATGCAAGTTCGCAAAGATTGAAGCCGAGAATCAGCCGTATCGATTTCTCGGTTCTCAAGGTCGGGATTCGGAAATCAGTCTAACTTTCTTAAGCCGACCAGCAAGTTGTTCCAGCTCAGTCAATCTATCAGTTTCGCTTTCTTTTCGTTCAAGACAGTCGGTTCGAGCTTTCGGAAGAATTTGCTTCATTATCGAGATCAAGCTCTTCCCGGAAAGTTCTTCTAGAGGGCGTGAAAACTCAAAGCCTCCTTTGTGGCTAATCAATAACAAGCCACCAGGAATCAGAATCATACTTTCAACATCGCGACTAAGTCTGGGAAATACTGTCGGATCTATCTTGTACGATTTTGAAGCTCTATCCAGAAATTCTTTCAAGGCAAGAACGAGTTCATTCGCTGATTCTCTCTCACTCTCGGCGGTTTTCATTACCTGTCTAACCTCTTCGCTCAACTCCGTCAAAGATCTGAAAAATTCGCCGGATGCAAAATCTCTCTCAATTTCGTTTGACATTGTCGGAATCCCCGCCCCGCTTACTTGAATAAGAATTCAGGCTGCTCGCGATTTTCAGAAAAGACCTTCATCATCGTCTGCAATCCGATTGGTTTTCTTTTGGTTTTTCAGGACCTTCTCATTCTGAGTCGGTGGCAGCGATCTTGTAGAAGCACGCTCTAAAATTCTTCCCGATAGTTTCTCCTTTTCGCCGGTTGTGTCGCGGTCACTTACTATCGTTATCATATCGTCAATTTTCGAGCCCAGGCTATCAACCTTTGACTCCAACCTTTTCAATTCATCTTCAACCCGGGATTCATTTGTGCTCGTCTTCAAAGTATCGTAGGTTCGGAGTACCGAAATTGAAAAGAAGATCTGTTTCTCCAAAAATTCGAATTCTTCGCCAGCAACTGCACCTGAAACATATTCCGATAGATCGCGAATGAGCCTCCCGGTCGTATTGCCTATGAGGTCGATATCCTGCTGCCTCCATTTTTTCTGATCAATACTAAGAAATAGACGGCCCTCCGAAATATCTCTAACAAAATCAAGAACGACCTTCCGACGGAGTTCTGCTGGAGATTCTTGGCTTACTCCTTTGCTTTCCATCCCTTTCTCGCCCTAATTATCAAGGTCCGTTAAGAATTCCACCCGAAAATTAAGGTAATACGTTGAATCGAGAATAGTTTTGAATTTCTAAAAAATTCATGGAATCTGCTCACCAAAGGTCGTCAATCGGACGCGTATTGTTGAGAAAATATGCGTTTCATTTTCCAATAGCAAAAGCTTGAGATACTTCTTTTGTCGCTCAAACTAAATGCTTGCGAGTTATGAAGAGACTAATCTGGGCAAGAATATCTCGATCGGGACTCAAATTCGGTACTGGCAATTCAGAATGAAAATATCCGAAAAGGCCAATTCTGCCCTTGATTGCTAACAATTAGTTCCGAAAAGCTTTCCCATATTCCTGTAAACGTTGGATTCGATAATGCTCTAGATGACAGGTCTTTCGAATGCTTAATGCTCGGCAAATATGAGTCGGGTGTCTTTGTTCGACTTCTGGCAATTCTCGAATCTAAGGGAATCAAGGTGCTTCGAAGTTCGTTTGATGTTAGTCAAGCTGATGGGAATTTTGTTGCTACGCTTCTCGTTCATTTGAAGAAAACTGATATTGGCATGTTCGACCTCGTGGAAAAAATTATGGAGTCCAAGCTTGTCTCGACGGTAGAGTTTTCTCCGAGGGAAAAACGGTTGTTTAGCAACTATCTGTTTCCTATCAACCTCGTATCTGGCAAGAGATCCATTCTGACTACAGCTGACCTCATGATTAGACTAGAATCCAATTTTCGAAAGACTTTGGGACAGCGGTCTGATTCTATTTTCTACGAAGAGGGACGATCATATGGGAGTCAACTTGCGAGTCTTTATTCGAAAAAGGCTCGCTCTGAATCCGACATGGAATCAATTCAAGCCATCCTTGAAGTCACAAAGGCTACAGGTTGGGGGTTGAGCAAATGTGAGCTACAAGAAGACGGATCAGTCAATTATTCTTTGATAGACCCTCCATCAAATGGAAATGGAAATGTATCTAGCCTTTTTCTAGTTGGTATGATGCGTGGACTGATGGAACAGGCTCTGGGCCACGGACTAAAAGTTGTAGACCAAAACTACGACCGCGTGAAAAACACTCTTACTTTGAAACTGGCAAAAGACTAATTTATCGCAAAACGGGAGCACCCAGAAAATTCTCTGTATCCGGAGAATAATCCTATCAGATTATTCGATTGCGACAAGATCGACCATCTACGAATTTCGAAGATTACCGCTATCCTAAATATGACGAGAATCGGCTTTTCTAATCGCATTGAGATTTGTAGTCCATCGATATCCTCATTTCTCGTCGGAACGGTCAAGATGATGCTGCCGATGGCTGAAGATCTCGGTGAGCTGAGCGATTCTGACGTGATTGTCCGAATGTTATACTTTTGCGAAGAAGCAAAATTGCCTTCGCAGATTATGAACTATTGTCGCATCGATGGAATTAAATTTAGAAAATTCACAGGTCACTGCATTAAGAGAGGCTTGTTGAGAGCTATCTCGTCGGAGATGAGCTTGTTCGCAATGCAAACGACTGATCGCGGAAGAGAAGTACTCGAAACAGTTGATTCGATTATGGCTGCCTTAGGTCTCGAGCAAGACGAGCCATTAAGGTAGTTCTTCTAAAAGCGCGGTGTCGAACCTAAGGCTCGATGCCATGCGCATTCTTGAGGTGCGAGATGTAGATCCATTCTTCAACGGGGAGGGGAAAGCCCTTTTCAATTTCTTTCTGAACAAAGTTGCATAGTGGACAGCTGTTCTTGGTTAGCCTCACTTCACGTCCGAATCTTCCCAAATTTGTTCCGAGATCAGTGGAATTTGCATTTTCACTGACTTTATCGGACGATTCATCGGACACATTTTGCATGAAAAGTACCTCCTTGGAAATGGCTATTAAGAAAATTTGCCGAATTAGAAAAACGTGAAAATCAAGTTTTTTCCGTGTTTGGATAAATCTCGCAAGGCATTATTTACCAAAAATAGGAACTATGTCTACTTGGAATTTTCAGGTCCGGTAGATGTTTTGAAAGTAATTCATTTTCCGTTTTTTGAAGGACGCGTCTGAACGATGGCTTCGCTTGATCTTATGGCAGAGGCAAAAAAAATAGAGCCTGAGATTATTGCGTTTAGGAGAGACCTCCACGCGAACCCGGAGCTTTCCTACATGGAGAATAGAACAGCCAAGGTGGTTGCCGAAAGGTTAAGAGATCTGGGAATCGAGGTCAAGACAAATATTGGGGGCACGACGGGAGTTCTCGGAATCCTTCGCGGCGGAAATGCGGGAAAAGTCATTGGCTTGCGAGCTGACATGGATGCTCTGCCGGTTACCGAGGAAGTCGACCTTCCGTTCAAATCGATAAACCAGGGGGTCATGCACTCGTGTGGTCATGATACGCATGTTGCGATGCTCATGGGAGCAGCAGAGATTTTATCTAAACATAGAGAAGAGATTTCCGGAACTGTCAAATTTTTTTTCCAGCCCGCAGAAGAGGACGGGGGGAGGGGAGGTGCAAAGCCAATGATCGAGGCGGGAGTGATGGAAAACCCGAAGGTGGATTACGTTTTTGGGTTGCACATAGGCGGAGAATATGATTCTGGCACGTTCGGAGTTAGGCCTGGTCCATTCATGGCAGCCCCGGACGCTTTCAGGATTCGGATAATTGGCAAGGGAGGTCACGGATCAAGACCTCATGAAACCATAGATCCCATTTTTGTTTCGGCACAGCTCATCGTGGCGCTTCAAGGAATTTCCAGTCGCATAATCAACCCCGTCAAGCCGTTTGTAGTTTCAGTTTGCAGCATTCACTCTGGAACTAAAGATAACATAATTCCTGATGACGCCCTCTTGCTTGGAACTATACGCACGATGGATGAAAGAACGAGAAGACTCGCAAAAAAGAGTGTTTCTCAAATTACAAGGGCAGTTTGCAACGGGTTCAATGCTAAGTATGAATTGAGCTTCAAAGAAGACGCTTACCCAGTAACTTACAATAACGAAAAAGTTACGCAAAAGGTGATTGAAATCTTGAAGACGATAAAGGGTACCAAGACTTCGCTTATTGATGTGAAATTAGGCGCCGAAGATTTTTCACGGTTTCTTCAAAAGGCGCCGGGGACTTTCTATTACATCGGTACCAGGAATGAAAAGAAAGGTTGCATATATCCCAATCACAGCTCAAAGTTCAAAGTGGATGAAGATGTGTTAAAGTTTGGAGCGGTATCCCTTGCTAAACTCGCGTTGGAATTTGGTAAATCTTAGACAACAACGTTTTTGGGCGGAATTACTTTTGAAAGGAGGTTTCTTCTACAGTCCAGTTCGCAAGAAGCGTGCCGTTGAACTTTGAAAAAACAACTCGTCATCTGTCCACAGTGTTCACTCGCTTTTCCGATTGACGTGATAGTTGAACACGTACTCAGCCATTCTAAAGACCAGCCCAAATCAGGCGAGGCAAAACCATCGGGAGCTTGAAATTCGTTGGAGATAACAATTGTCGCTGGATAATTATCTGCATGATCGTAACGAGGCTGAGACCGCCCTGTCCGGGGCGGAAAGGGAAAAGTTCGAAAAGTGGGTATCGTCGATCCTCTCCGATCCAAAGTCAATCGCTGCAACGATCGAAGATGCCCTAAAAAGTGGGATGTTTTCTGAATGGGAATCCGAGTCCATAAACCACAAGTTCAGGCTGGGATCCTATTATCCGAGTATGGTTGAGAAGTGTCTTCGAGCCCAGGCGTATTCTTACTTATTTCCTGAACCTCCCACGGCGGAAGAACTAGCCATTTTTGCAGAGGGGAAGGCGATTCACGAACTGATTGCTCTCGCCCTACGAAGATCCGGCTTGATTTCAGTGGAGGGGAGCGAAGTCTCCGTTGACCTCGAATTCAGCAACGAGGCAAAACTTCACGGTAGGATCGATGACTTGCTCTTGATAAGGATCGACAAAGCCGGCGAGAAGTTCAAGCTGTTTGTGCCTCTTGAGATAAAGAGCGCCTCTACACTTCCGGACGAACCGAGACAGTCGCACTATTACCAGCTTTCTACTTACCTCCTAGCTCAAGACTATCCTCTGGGAGTTTTGCTCTACTGGGCAAAGCGAGAGGGGCGCGTCAAAGCTTTCACGATCGTGAAAGACGATGTTATGCGCGCGGTTCTGAGAGAGAGAGTTTTCGAGCTACACGAAGCTCTCAAGAGCGGTGGCTTACCGCAGAAGGAAGCATCAGTAACTCGAGATTACGGCCAGTGCGAGCGTTGCTCCTACTTGGAGAGGTGTAATCCATACCTCATTGATTCGATTCCTGCAAACTCAAAGGTCTCGCTCTTTGATCTCGACAGTGTCGTTCTCGACACCTCGCAGAAAAGGAGAGCAATAATTCAAGATCTGGGCCTTTCGCCCTCGAGCAGACCCTCCGATATTCATGACGATGAATTGAAGAAAAAATACTGGGAGATGTTGGACAGCCCGAAATATGTCGAGTTTGACTTACCGGCACCTCAAGCTCCGGACAAGGTGTATGAACAATTGAAACTCGGAAGGGTACCGATCGGTATCTCCTCCTCTCGGCGGGATAATTTGCTCGAAGCAACGCGCGCTAGACTGGCAAATTTGGGCATACCCATCTTCCAATTGATTTTACGGGAACATGGGAATTACGATACCGATGGAAAGTTCAAGACAAGGTGGGCGAGCCGACTGGGAATAAATTATGATGTAGTAGAGATTTTTGATCGCGATGCCGTGACAAGTTCTTTGATCATGAAAAGCGCCCAAGCCAAAAGAACGCAAACCGTCGAGAAATAAATTGACTAGATTCGGTTATTAGTCCAATCTCGCTTTCATCAGGCGGATTTGACTGCCCTATCCGTTGACGGAGTCCCTCAAAAAGATCTTGACGAATGCATTGAGAAACTCGAGGATCTCGCCAGATGGTCGAGAGAAAAGAAATTAGATCGGTGGGCGTTTAGAGCAGCTCTATTGAAGGCGCTCTATGACAATGCAGATGCGTACTTTGTTGAGGGTGGCGGAGATTTCAGAGAAATCGCAGCCTTTGACAATGGCGTGGCAACAGTGCTGAGATCCGTGCGAGATGTCAAGAATACCTAGTCTATATTCTGGCGAGGAGCCTGAGGATCGCCCTCGCGAAGTCTCAACAGGGTCTCTAGTTGATCGTAAGGACTTTTTTCTTTGACCGCTTCCAACAGAGATAGTCTGTAGAGACTTGCCATTTCCCGAACTGAAAATGCTGAGGGCGCGGCAATTACAATGCAAACATCAGGAGTGCAATCATAGGTCTTTAGTCTAAGTTTCACTATTTCGATTTCCATGGCTTCCTGATCTCCGGGCAATGTCAACAACGATTCAATTATCATTTTGTCGCCCGTGTCGGTCTTGGTGCACACAAAATCGAACTCGTGCAGGTTACCACTGATGCCTCTCAACTTGCCATGAACTTTACATACAAACCCGTATCCTTGCAAGAGCTCAGTGATCCTCTGAACATCTAATCCGTGTATATCGGCGGGCAGACTACTCTCGAGAAAATTCAGAGTTTCGCGCCTCTCGGCGACCGTCGAACCAGCCAATTTCTACACCTAGGTTCTAGTTGTAGTCTGTGGTATTAATTCTTGGATTCCGAATACCAGAATATCGATTGTTAATTTTTCTGGAAATGGTGAAACTGCCTATACATCCCATCACCGATTATGGGGACTATGTCAGAAGAGAGTACTCCTAGTTCGCTCGAACTTCAGGCAAAAGTAAGAGACATCCATTCAGCTCTTTCAAATAGCGATTCTCTCCGGATCTTTAATCTCGCCGCAGAGGGAATAGACGCGTCCACTAGCGTTTTGGAGAAACACCAATTCACAAAGAAGCGCTATTACGGGAGGTTGAAGGAGCTCGTAGACTTGGGGCTAGTCTTCAAGAAGGAAGGCGAGTACAAGCATACCGTCCTTGGTAGCATGATATTTGAGAACCAAGTCAAAAGCCTCGAACAGATTTTGGTAAAAAAAAGTAATCTAGAAGTAATCAGCGCCCTAAAAAAGAATGCTGAAAATGGGGCTTTGAGCATGACGGGAGCAGAACTTCCTCAAGAGCTGATGAATGACCTTGAAGCCTCCACTGGAGTTTCAGACTTGCAGGCGGCAAGATTTTTCGCGACCTGGAACGAGCTCAGCTCGTTTGTCGCACTAAAGATAGAAACCATGAAGACAGAACTTTTTGCAGCCACCAGGTACATCGATTTCAGAACAGCGGACACTGCACTAAGGGCCGCGAAGAGAGGATGTAAAGTAAACTTACTCCATAGTAATCGAAACGGTTTATCAACAAAACTGCAACTGATGGGGAATCTCATGGCGCATCCTAAAGCACTTTCAGTTTTCAAGGAGTTGACCAACAACCCAAATATAATCCTAGGGGAGGCGACTGTTCCCTACAGTTTTCTAGTCATAGATAATTCTGTAGTTGGGATAGAAATCGTGAATCCCGAAGATCCATATTCGTTCTTCTTCGGGCTGGAGTTCGAAAATCCTGACCTGGCTCAAAAACTGATATCTCACTTTCGCGAAATTTCAAAGAGCGCTGAAACTGATTCGATCGCAGCCATTATCGAGTCAAACCAGGCCTCTCTGCAAAAGACTCCGCAACGGCGAGACGAGCTTGTTACGTCGTCATGAAACGTATCTTAACTTAGTTTTGGGACGCTCAGCTGCCTGGCCTGTGAGGAGTTTCCGGTCAGATCTTGTCGCTTACATTAAAGGGGCTCAAGATCGATACCGGCAGACGGTAATTGCGAGAGGGTCATCTCCGGGGTAACCCCGGAATCTTGGAGCTTTGGTATTAACAATATAATCCCACCGATGGGGATAAATATCTATTAACCATCGCACCGTTCTGCGAGATTGATGTTTAGTCACCGGACAGACAAGCTGAAGCTTGCAAAACAGTCTTCAGTTGTAAGGCCTACTGACGCGTCTCCAGCGGCTTTGACCCCTTTAGGCCATGTCAGGGCATTTTGGACTCTGATGAAATCAGAGTATAGAGTGAGTGTGTTTGTTTTCTCGCTAATCACTGCGTACCTTCTCGCAACAAACTTGAAACCGAATTTCGTGCAATTAGGCGAGCTGATAGTCGCATGGTACTTCGTAACTTTCGGAGTCTATGTATTCAATTCTCTGACGGATGTTGAGGAAGATCGGATAGATCATCCGAAGAGGCCGATTCCTTCTGGTCGAGTGTCGATTAAAGACGGGTGGATAGCGTTTGTGACATCGATAGGCGTTTCTTTCGTCGTGAGCTTTTCAATCAGCACGATTTGCTTCATCTTGGTTCTCACTTCATTTGTTCTCGGGATCGCGTACTCGCATCCAAGCATCAGGGCGAAGCGACGCTTTCCGCTCAAGATACTCGTCTCGATTCCCGGAGCGATGGTGTGTAGCCTTTGTGGCGGGATAGTCGCTCAAAACTTGGATGGACCGGTCTATTTTTCCGCGATCTTCTTTGGTTTGTTTTCCTTGGTCACTCTTCTTTTGGGAGATATCTCCGACGTGCAGGGCGATACTGTTGCCGGCGTCAGATCTCTGCCGATTGTAATTGGTCAGAGAAACTCGATTTTCTTCGTCGCGTTGTTGCCGATGGTGATAGCCTTCCTGGGATTAGCTTTCTTCCAGGCAGCCCATCTGAATCCTCTTTTTCCCTTGATCATCTTGGCAATAACAACTTACAGTACACTGAACATCGTAACACTTCTCCAAAAATACGATGACCACGTTTTTGCGAACAAGATAAAGTCAAGGATGCGGATAATCCACTTCGCCCTTCAGCTGTCGCTGATACTGGGTTTGTTAGTGCTTTAAATCCAGACCACGAAAATTTGTGGTCAATTAAGACAGTACAGCGAGATCTACCGTACTGCTGTTTTTCTAAGGCATCGAAGGGCGAGTGTCACGATTCGCTACAGACAGGGCAGAATATCTAGGAGATTACTTTCACGTTGTCAATTTTCTGCCTTGCTTCAATCATTGCAGCGGCAAGCTGGCTCTGGCCGTAATTCAGGTCAAAAGTAGAATTGATCTCCTGAAGAATAGCTCTTTCGACTCCAGCTGCACTTTCTCGATATAGACTGTTAAGTCCAGAAACAAATTTTTCAGGGTTGTTGGGGATGTCGGCTCTACGGATGTGCCCTATTTTTTGTAGGTGCCAATAGACCAGATGTTTTACATTTGGTCCGATTTTATCCAGTCCTCTGTCGACGCAGTTCATTACCTGCTCATCAGAGGCGGTCGATTGCGCTTGTGTTAAAGCCATATCAATGTGTAACGGATGCCGGAAGTTATAGAATCTGTTGTAACTCGGACTCAGTCTCGAAAGGTACATTCCATAAACTAGGTACGGATTATCGAATCTGATAATGTTCTATGAATTAAGACAGATTCTGAAAATTGTGTCTAACTTTATTCCCGATATATCGAGAATCGCTAGGAAGTGAATCTCTCGTAACGTTTCTCATGCAAAAAGTGAGCGATTTTGACACAATCAAAAATTGTCAGAGGGATTTGATCTCTGCTTACTCTCTTCGGCCATTTTCAAAATCTCCGTCTATGACTCTCTTGATGATGCTGGACGCACGTCCAAAAGTCTCCTGAAGATCTTTTTCGTGATCGATGATTATTCTTGCCGCCGTTTCACCGAATGTGTCAACAAGACGCGATTTACTCGTTTCCTCCAAGAATCAGCTCATCCCCAGCCTTCTTGGGAGACCACGTTTGCGATATTAGAATATTGTTGAATGATGTACTATTCTACACCCGGAGTCGAATCTAGGGAATTTGAGTGGAAGAAGCTGCTCCGTAGTCGAAATCTGAAAATCCCTTATTCTTTCAACATATTATAGATGTAAGGCTAAAATTGTCCAGCTCAAATCCGCCGGGTCGGAGACCCCTGCCATAGTGCGTTCGTCTTGCAGGTTTTCTTATTTCTGCAAATTGGCTAAACGTGGAAAGCGCCGAGAGCTATTCTCTGCGATTTTTCCTTAGGGCACGAGTACAACAAACATAATCTGGTCAGCTTACCGATACTAAATGACAGAAAGACAAGCGCAGCTTTAAATACCGAGCCTCGCCGAAAGATCATCTTTGACCTTGAGAAGTGAGATAGTATGATGGAACAAAGTCAATATGAAACCCGCATCATTTCTAGTAAGACGGAAACCTGCCCTGAATGCGGTGACGCGTTCACCCAAAAAGGGTATTTGGACCACCTTTTCGCGAAAAGAGATTGCATGCGAAAATACTGGGAAGAGGAAGAGAAAAACCACATTTCCCGCTTGAGACACAGGACCGCACGCAGTATCGTTAGGTAATCGGCCCTTTTTCGGGGACAGTTTACGGGTTTACGCTCATTTTTTGAGGCGCAAACCTAGGTCGTTGGCATTCGATGATCTCGCGAAGAAACGTCCTTCTTGAAGGATTCTCGTTGCTTCAAGAAAGAAATCACTAAAAGAGATCGAATACCCAGCTTCCCACATGATTGCACAAAGGAAAGTCGATGTAGTCTGGGAAGGAGATCTTCTTAACGGAAATGGCCGGGTAAGGTTTAATTCCGGCGCGATCCCAGAGTTTCCAGTTTCTTGGGCCGCCCGAGTCGAGCAACCCGGCGGAAAAACTAGTCCGGAAGAACTGCTAGCCGGGGCGCACGCCAGTTGTTACTCGATGGCCCTTTCGGCTACCCTTGCTAGGAATCGGACCCCTCCACAAAGACTCCAGGTGAGTGCTGTGTGCACCCTCGACAAGGTAGGAGAAGCTAACAAGATTACAAAGATGGAAATCAACGTCGTAGGTAGAGTTCCGGGAATAAATCAGCAACAATTTGAAGAGCTAGCTAAAACGGCAGAAAGCAGATGTCCGGTTTCTAACGCCCTACGAAACAATGTCGAAATTGTTCTTGGCGCAAAATTGGAGTGAGAAATTCTCAGGAGTTTCTTGTTTCAACTATAGCGCGTTGCCGATCGTCTGGACCTTCCGATTATATATCCGGCGATCAGACCTGCGATGGCGCCGCCGAGGTGAGCAAAAAGATCAACGCTTCCCGCGAAGCTGCTGTAGATGAAAATGAACAAGAACCAAGCGAGTAAGCTGCCATTGATCCTGTGATTTATTGCATAATCCGCTGTCACAGCTCCGGCTACCAAGCCGAAAATACCGCCAGAAGCCCCAAAACTGACAATGTCCGGCCCGTTGAGCAAACTAAGAATGTTTCCCGCGACGCCTGTCAGGACAAAGACCAAGTAATATTGTCGCGAAGAATATGTTGTAGATAGTAGTCTGTCGAGCCATACGATGGATATCGCATTGAAAAAAACATCGAGGAGACCCAGAGATCCAGGCGCTACAATGATGATCGAAGTTAGCAGCGGCAGATACCAGCCTTGATAGACGGCAGCGTTGTACTGGATTAGATAGTTCGTTATCGGAACGCCGTCAAACCCGATGTAGGAAAACACATATCCCAATACCAGGCCAGCGCCAATCAGTATTGCAAGATTTCTGCCCTGCTTTGAGAAATTGATCTGAAAACCACCCGACTGCTTCGGAGAACTCCTACCACTCGTCGAATAGTAACCCCCTCCCGTGGAATAGTATGGACTGGACGTGGATGAAGGGATGTTTCTCCGAAGGGGACTGCTCTTGCAAAGATGATTTTCAGGCAGCCGGTGATCGTAGCAAAAATCCTGTTCGCAATACCTACAACGAAAATAGTACGCGTCCTCACCCACCAGCGGTTTGGCGCAGTAAGAACATTTCTTTACGTCTTCAGAGTCCGAAGCCTTCCGTTGACCGGCGGAATTCAGTGGAGATCCGCACGTCTTGCAATACGTTGAGGCGTCGGGATTGTCAGCCCCGCAGTTCTCGCAAATATTCAAGATTGATAATTCGCTCTATTTCTGACGTGGATTAATTGACTTGCTAGGTATCAGGCCGCTATCTTGCCAGTCAGTTTCATCTTAGGACGTAGCTTCGACGCTGCCTCGACGATTCTGTCGATGGCCTCGTTTATTCGTTCGCCTCCAAGGGATATTCGAACTTGGCCCTCGGCGTGATAAGCCACTCCTGGGGCGCATGCGACCTTTGCTTCTACCAAAAGATATTTGCAAAAATCCATCGAGCTCATGCCGAACTCGGAAATATCAGGAAGAATGAGGTTTGTCCCCTCAGGCTTTATGATCCGAATCCCATCCACGGAGCTCAGCTTGCTCACTGCGTAATCCCTTGCTCTCTGGACTTTTGCAATGGTTTCAGAAAGATGCTGATCTTCGAACTCTGCATTTAGGGCTACAACAGCGCCTCTTTGAATCAGGCTTGGATTTCCCATGCTTGAAAAAGCGTGAACCATCTCCATGCCGCTGATTATTTCTTTCGGACCTGCCGCAAATCCGAGTCTATAGTTAATCATATTGAAAATTTTTGAAAACGAGGAGATTGAAATGAGCCGGTCACGAGCCTCGCTGAACTTACACATCGGAACATACGGCCTCCCGTCATAGACCATTCGCTCGTAGACTTGATCGTGCATGATGTAGATATCATGTTTTTTGGCGAGCTCCATGACTCCGATTAGCTCCTCTTCGGACAGGACTCTACCGGTAGGATTGTGAGGATTGCAGAGCGTGATTATTTTCGTTTTATCGGTAATGAGCTTCTCGAAATCTTTCTTATCGTGGAGATAGTTTTTCTTCGGATCGAGCTTCGAAAAGACTGGTACTCCCCTCGCTAACTTTACCGGAATATCGAAAAAAAATGACGGTACCGGAATTATCACTTCATCCCCGGGGTCTAGCATCGCGCTCATCAAGTAGTACTCGGACTGCATGCTGCCCGAAGTAACGATGATTTCGTCTTCCCAGTTGACCTTGAAATCGTATAACCTCTCAAACCGTTTCGCGATAGCTTGCCTCAGTTCAGGAATCCCAAGAAACGGCGCTTCGGATTTGACCGCAACTTCTCTAAGGGTCTTCTGGGTTTCATCTAGCACCTCGTCCGGGACGACGGTCGAGAGAATGCTTTCGGCGCAAAATATGACGTCGGCCCCTTTGGCCTGAAGCTTTTGCCCTTCTTCTGCAATAACCACGGTTCCAAAAGGTTCGCCAGTTTCTTCCATACGGTTGTATTGGTCTAACAGGGCACGCACCTGAGAAGCGAGTACGGGAGAATTCTTATTTTGCATGGTTCCCCTCACAATCCAATACTTTGCCGAGACGCACCTTTAAACTGTTGAGGCTCTATTGCTCGACTATTTTAAAGCATGAGATTTTAGACGTTAGCTAATCAGATCTCGATTTCCGCAATGTGTCGAATTAAGTATCCCAAGAATGGTGTATTTTTTCCGCTACTGAGCAGCCGCAAGCGAGAATTCAGAGATATGACGGTTCTTATCAAATGCGAATGGGGACATCTTGTTTTGTCTTCGGATCCAAATTTGCTGAATCCGCCGGATACGATCAAGGCAGTAATTTGTTATTTGAAGCGAAATGAAGAATTTTTGTTGTTGCTGAAAGCCTCTGGAAAATTTGGTGGAGGATTTTGGAACGCCCCGGGAGGCAAGATCAAGAACCGCGAAACTCCGGAGGATGCAGTACGTCGCGAAGTCCTTGAAGAAACTGGTCTTTCGGTAGGTCAGCTGGAAAAAGCCGGTTTTCTCGA
>JAPCJU010000040.1 GCA_027886795.1 Nitrososphaerota archaeon
AATACATATTTTCTTCATTGATTTATTATGCCGTTTTCCACACGATCGCGCAACGGTGCAAATTTTAGTACCGTTCAGCTTGAAACGAGCTGTCCTGACCTAGAGGGGCCCCCTAGGTGGTACGCATGCGGGGGGACGAGAATATCCTGATCACTGAATCATTGATGAGAACTCGACGCATGTCGAGACAGACGAGACTCTTGGTTAGAAAAATATGTTACCCTCGGTGAACCGATTCTCGTTAGTATGACCAAAATCGGGGCAGTAAAGTATCTCAGGAGATATCCTGTCAAAAGCATGATGGGAGAAGATCTAGACAGCGCATACCTCGAATCTTATGGCATAACGGGGGATAGGGTTTACGCCTTCATCAATGAAGAAAATCGAAATACGAGATTTCCCTGGATGACAGCGAGACAGGCAAAGGAGTTGCTTCTTTACAGACCCCAATTTGCTTCTTCACAGATGGAAATAGAATCCCCAGAAGGCAGAAAATTCTCGATCTCGGACCAATTGTTCTTAGAATTAATCGAAGAAAAATATGGCTATCCGATTGTTTTGAGGTACGACAGAACGGGAAGCAAAGATTCCAAACCAATTTCCCTAATCAGCATGCAGACTGTTGAGGCACTCTCATCTGAGACTGGACTGACGTTATCTCATGAGAGGTTCCGCGCGAACATTTACGCAGAGTGGCATAATGGAAAGCCGTTCTTTGAGGATGAGCTAGTCGGGAGAACTCTGAAGATCGGAGAGGGCGGCGCCGTTATCAAAATCGTAAAGAAGGATTCCAGGTGCATCATTCCTACGCTCGATCCAAAGACATCTGAACCATCTCCGATCGTTTTGGAGACGATCAAGAAAAATCATAAGGGTTGCATCGGAGTTTATGCAGATGTCGAGGGCGTCGGGTCGATGCGCGCGGGAGACGAAATCTTCTTGCTCTAAATAAAATCAATCCTCTTTTATGAGGTTTCTAGGCATCATCATCCCCACGACCCAGTTAGGTCGATCTACGATCTCGTGAGTTCGCAATTCACCCGCAACTGAGCAGAGCATGTACGCCTGGGCCCTTGAAATGTCAAGATTTTCCTCGAGAAACGAGATCATCGCCCTCAATGCCTGCTTTGTTGCATCCATAAGATCCGGCGAGATCCCTGTTGTCCCAAAATAACCCTTGTTCGGGCCGAAGAGAGGTTTCGAATAATAGCACGGCGTCTGGAGGTTTGCGTTCTTTTTTAGATCAAATGAAAGCGTGACCTCGCCGGGACATTCGATGGCCGTGACACAGACTTCGCCGTCTCCCTGCGCAGCGTGAAGGTCACACACAGAAAACAGAGCTCCGTCATTCCAAACCGGCAAAAGAACCTTGGCTCCGTTTGTCAAGTGCCGAATATCCATATTCCCGCCATGTTTTCCAGGAGGCATTACGTCGAAGTAACCGTCCTCCGGCGGGGTAACTCCGAGCACTCCGCAGAATGGATTTAGTGGAATCCGGAGTTTCTTAACAAAGCTCGCATACTTGCTAGCAGAGGTCAATTTCCAGATGTATAACTCCGGAGAAGTAAATTCTTCGAGCAATCCCAGCCCCGGCAAGATCGCGGTCCATCCCCAAGAAGCAGGCTTTACAGATTCGACGTTAACAATCAAAGCGTCGCCCGGCTTTGCTCCTTCAACAAACACCGGGCCTGCAAGTGGATACAGCTTGGCATCGTCAATCTTCGCAATATCCTCGGCCTTTGATTTTTCAGTGAGCTGCCATGAAGTCGTTTCATTTACTTCAAAGTGAACTCTGTCTCCCGGCTTTACATTCAAAACCGGCGGGTGCGATTTGCTCCATCTGTAATGGAAAACATCGTCCTTGACCACGTTTGTTCTGGGCATTTCTCGGACGGAATTTTTTTGAGCCGAATCTGCAATATATGTTATTCGCGCAACAAAACGCTCATATGTAATGTGGATTTTTTCTAGCTCCTTGAACTCATTTCGAGGTTTACACCATGGCACAAATTGAGATTATTGGAGTACCGCTGGATCTTGGGGCGGACAGGCGAGGAGTGGATATGGGGCCTTCCGCTATAAGATACGCAGGGTTGTCAGAAAAGCTAAGAAAATTAGGGCACAGCGTCGAAGATAAGGAAAACATCAGCACCCCGATAGCAGAAGCGATCAAGATCCAGTATTCCAACGCAAAGTACCTTTCCGAAGTGAGAGAAGTGTGCTTGCGTCTTTCGAAAGCGGTTTCTTCTTCACTTAGATCAGGAAGAATGCCGATCGTTCTGGGCGGCGATCACTCTATCGCCATAGGTACTTTGGCTGGCGTGTTCAATGGCATGAAATCGAAGGATGGCGGCGAGTTCGGCCTGGTCTGGCTGGATGCTCACGGCGATTTCAACACCCCCGACATTACACCCAGCGGTAACATCCACGGTATGAGCCTAGCTCTATCTGCGGGTCAAGGCGGAAAATGGTTTCCGAGTCCTCCTTGGCCGAAAAGGTCCGTGAATCCAGAACGAATCGTCATTGTTGGAGCAAGGCAGCTCGATCCGGACGAGCAGACAAACCTCAAGAAAATGGGCGTGCACGTTTTCAGCATGTCTGACATAGACAGATCTGGGATGAAGTCCGTTATGACTGACGCGATTATGATCGCATCCAGAAAGGGGGAAGACAAGATCCATGTAAGCCTGGATATGGATATCGTTGACCCACAGGATGCGCCTGGAGTTGGAACACCCGTAAGAGGTGGGGTTACGTACAGGGAGGCGCACCTAGCTATGGAGATGATCTACGAATCGAGGTTGATGCGCTCCCTTGAAGTCGTGGAAGTAAATCCGATCCTAGACCAGCAGAATGCAACCGCCGAGCTCGCAGTAGAACTGATCTTATCTGCGATGGGCAAGAAGATAATTTAGCGAGGCTCGGTACCGATGTACTCTCTATCTGGAAAGGTTTTAATCCTCAAATTCGACATTGCATAATTGCGATGCCAGAACAATCCTGTCCAGAATGTGGGGCTTCGCTATTCTATGACACCTCAACCAAGAGATACGCCTGCAAGGGTTGCGGTTTGTATGTTACAAAGGACGAACTAGTAAACATTAGAGACAAACTGCATAGCAACATGGACGAATCAAGGAAAAAGAGAGCCCAGCAGAGCGAGTATCTTGAATGGTGGCTCTCATCCAAGAAGTAGAAGGCCCAAAATAGTTCCGAGGGTGGCGAAACCCGCGAAGGTTTCACCATTTATTTTAGAAATTGGTAAGAGCGCAAAATACGTTAGGTCTTTCGTTTTCTGAATGAATAGCTTCCGTCATGAAGTCAGAAAGATTATTTTCTCGAAGTAGTTTTTGACCGGCAGAATAGGCGGAAAAAGATTACTGCTTTGAAGAGAGGTTGACTTCGATGAAGACATCTTCAGGAACGCGGAGTCTCATGAGCTGCCTCATCGTTCGATCGTCGGCATCAAGATCTATCAACCGTCGATGAATCCTCATCTCCCACTTGTCCCACGTCTTCGTCCCTTCTCCGCATGGAGACTTCAATGTCGAAATGTTGAGCTTCTTAGTCGGAAGTGGTTGTGGCCCCTTCACCTTGATACCCGTCTTTTCAGTAATATCCTTAATCTCCTTGCACACATCCTCTAGGCCCCTGAGGTTGGTGCTGGTAAGCTTCACGCGTGCAAAAGTTGCCATTGTATTCTAAGCTCTTTTGATTTACTCAAAGCATTCTTTTCGCACGCCTATTTAGTCTTAACTCAGTCGCGAGTAAACTGATCGCACTCTTGACTCGACGGAGAGGCTTTGGTGACTGCGCTCACAGGTCACTTTCTTAAACGTAAGAGAAATACGTTTAGCGGAATTGGAAATTAACTTGAACGTGCGTTCAAAGGTTTCAAAAATGTTACGTGTAATCTGAATCGGATTCCAACCATCACTGATTAATTAGGGCGCAAATCGAAAAATTGGGAAATCACGCAAAGATGTGTAAGATCGGGATTGCCTTTGGAGAAGAATCGAATCTCTACTCATTTCCTGGCGGCCACCCCCTCAACAATTCGCGGACAAAGTTATTTGAAGAAGCCCTTCTGAAACTTGCAGGCGAAAATTCCGAGCAAATTTCTATCGTAAAACCAGTCAGAGCAAGTGAAAAAGATCTGCTTTTGTTTCACGAACAACGTTACGTGGATTTCGTAAAGCAGAAATCGAAGGAGGGAACGGGTTTTCTTGACTACGGCGACACACCGTCTTTTCCCGGGGTTTATGAGGCCTCGCTCTACACGGTTGGGAGTTCTCAATTCGGGTTGGACCAAATTGTCCAGGGCAAAGTTGACCACTTCTTCAACCCTGTAGGGGGACTTCACCACGCAAGAAGGGAAAGAGCTGGCGGATTTTGTGTATTCGACGACTGCGCCGTCGTAATTTCTAGGGCAATTGATGAAATGGGAATGAAGCGTGTTGCCTACGTCGATATTGACGCGCACCACGGAGACGGAGTGTACTACGGCTTCAAGTCAGATGAAAGAGTCATCATAGGCGACATCCACGAGGACGGAGCGTATCTCTATCCAGGCACCGGGTTTGCTTACGAAACTGGCGAGGGAAAGGGAAAAGGCAGCAAGCTCAATATCCCTCTAGGTCCCGGATGTGGCGACGCTGCTTTCATCGAAGCATTCGATAGGATCGAAACTTTCATTGCAGGTTTCAATCCGGAATTTATTTTTCTGCAATGCGGAGCCGACGGTTTGAAGTCAGATCCGTTAACGCACCTCGAATACTCGTCCAAGGCCCACGCCTACGCAACAAGTAGACTCCACAAACTCTCCCATGAAATATGTGGTGGCAGAATGCTAGCTATGGGCGGAGGAGGATACAATCCACAAAATGTGCGAGATGCCTGGATTGCTGTTGTTGAAGGTATGAAATAAAAAAAGTGAGGTTTGAGGACAGTTCGTGTCCTCTAGTCAGATCTAGGCTTTTGCGACGACTTTATCTTTTTCAGCCGTGCCCTTTTCAGTGATCTCTTTGACGACACCTGCAGCTATGGTGCTGCCCATATCTCTAAGGGCAAACCTTCCAAGCTCCGGAAAGTCCTTGAAGGTCTCTATGCAGAGCGGTCGCAGCGGCTTTATGATTACGATTGCGGAATCGCCAGTCTTGATCGACTTTGGTTTGTCCTCGGTAGGCTGACCAGTCCTAGGATCTAGTTTCGTTTCCAGCTCGGTAATTGTCGCGGCAACCTGTGCTGTATGTGCGTGGAGCACTGGAGTATATCCAGCGGCAATCGCGGTCGGGTGATGGATGACTATGATCTGTGCCCTAAAAGCCTTCGCAATCGTGGGCGGGTTGTTGACCGGGCCGAGAACAGATCCCCTTTTGATCTCTCCCTTGCCAATTCCTCTGAGGTTAACTCCGATGTTGTCACCTGAAGCGGCCTCAGCCATCGTTACGTGGTGCGACTCGATCGTCTTGATTTCTCCTGTCAAACCTTCAGGCATTACGATTACCTGATCGCCAACCTTCATCTTTCCGGTTTCGATCCTGCCTACTGGAACTGTTCCAACTCCTGTGATGGAGTAGACGTCCTGCAAAGGCATGCGGAGCGGCTTGTCGATCGGCTTCGGTGGGGGTTCGAATTCATCGAGAGCTTCCTTCAGCGTGGGGCCCTTATACCAAGGCATGTTCGTGCTCTTCTTGACTAGGTTGTCTCCCAACCAGCCTGAAACGGGGATAAAGCGGATCTTTTCAATCTTGAAACCGACAGACTTCAGCAGCTTTTCCATCTCTCCCTTCACTTCGGTATACCTGGCCTCCTTGAAACCGACGACGGGATCGTCCATCTTGTTTATGAGACATACAATCTGCTTCACGCCAAGGATGTTCAAAAGGAATGCATGCTCCCTAGTCTGTCCTCCGGCTGCAATACCAACTTCAGTCTCACCTGGCTTGCCAGAAACAAGGATAACGGCGCAGTCTGCTTCCGACGCACCCGTGATCATGTTCTTGATAAAATCGCGGTGTCCAGGAGCATCAATCAGTGTAAACGAATATTTTGGGGTCTCAAATTTCTGGAAAGCAAGATCTATGGTGACTCCTCGCTCTCGCTCATCCTTGAGGCTGTCCATGACCCATGCATATTTGAAAGTGTCACCCTTTCCGGTCTTTTCTGATTCCTTCGCAAATTCGTCGATAGTTCGCTGATCAACAGCGCCCATGTCGAACAAAAAGTGACCCATTGAAGTGGACTTGCCGTGATCGACGTGTCCCGTGACAATGAGATTTAAGTGGGGCTTAACTGCCATTTTCTATAGTTCACCTTAAGTAAAGCAGCTTTACGCGTTTAGTCCATTTAAACCTTTTCGGGTTCTGAGAAAAAAAATTTCTTACCGAGACGACATTGCGATTCTTTCTTGCTCGTTCTTCTTTTTTATCGCAAAACTATTGGTGTCGTTCTTCGCCGCCATAATGATTTCATCCGCGAGAATTTCTTCCACACTCCGCGATGATGAAAAAGCAGCTTCTCTCAGACCCTCCGAGATGAACCTCAGAGCAAGATCGACACGTCGGCTAGGCGCGATATCGACTGCGACGTGATAGACAACACCACCGTACGCTATCCTTGTGGTGTCTTCGTTTGGAGACGAATTCTCAACCGCCCTAACGACGACCTCAATTGGATTTTGACCCGTCTTTAGCGAAATGATGTCCAGAGTGGAGGCGACAATTTTCAGCGCTCTCTGCTTTTTGCCTCCCATCCTTCCTGCGTTCTTTGAATATTTCTTGCCAAAGTGCATGATGTTGTTGGCGACCCTTTCAACAATGTTGACGTCCAGCTTTCCGAACTTTTTGTGTTCGTGCCGCCCCATGGAAGTGACCGCTATTGACGGCTTTAGCGAAATCGCCCTCTGAAGGCCCGCGTCCTCGACCTTTATTCCGGCGACGTCCCACTTTTCAAACAAGAGTAATTTAGGCTCTGGCAATTTCGATTATCTCCTCGGTTTTTCCTTTCGTCCGTACACTAATTCATTCAAAGAAACGTCATTAACTTTGTAAACTTCGAACCTGACTCCCGGGATATCTCCCATCGCCCCTCCTGTAGATCCGCCAATTCCTTGAATTCCGACTTCATCGTGTTCATCGATAAAGTTCAGCGCCCCGTCTCCCGGAAGGAATGCAGTAACCTGCTTGCCGTTCTTCACGAGTTGGACTCGAACGCACTTTCTAATCGCGGAATTCGGCTGCTTTGATTCTACGCCGATCTTCTCAAGGACGATTCCCCTGGCCTGAGGAGAGCCTTCAAGAGGATCTGCCTTTTTGTCAAGCATCAGCATCCTTCGTTTGTAATATTTGTCAGACCAGCGCAGTCGCTGTCTTTTCTGAGCCTGCTTTCTGGCAGCAAACTCGCCATTTGGAGACTTTGACTTGCTCAAAGTAGTAATCACGCTCTCTGAATCTTATAAAAACGTATTCCAACAGCAAATAGATTTTTGAGAATCACTGGGGAGTTACGATTTGAATCGTCTCGACGGAGTAGTATCTCTTTGCGAGGAGTCTTGCTTTTTCCGCGTTTCGTCCTCCCTTTCCCAGGATCGCTCCCTTTTTCTTCTCATCGACGACAACGGTTGCGCTCATGCTACCGTCCGCTTTTTCCGTCATTCTAATTTCGGTGATATATTGCGGATTCAGAGAGTTCATGATGAACTGCTTTGCGTCGTCCGACCATTCGACGAGCTCTACCTGTTTTCCGATCGCCTTTTGGACTTTCTTGATTGTCTCCCCTGCTTTTCCGATCGCGAGTCCCATCTCGCCCTTGGTTACCACGAAGATTACGCGACCCACCTTTGTGTCAATTACGCAATCTCTGGCATTCGCATGGGAGATGTTTTGAAAAACGGACATCAGCCCAAGTTCTTCAGAGGTAAGTTTGATTTTTTCTGGCAAGTACTTTGAACACGAAAGTCCCTAGAAAAAGACGAATGTCAAGGCGGTGGGTGTGACTGATCGATTTAAACGATGCTGTTTAGAGTCATGCTAAATCCGAGGCGCTTACTCATCTTCTTCATCGGCTTCAGATTTTTTCTTCTTCGGTGATTTTTTCGGAGCTTCGGAGATTTTCTTCGAAGACTTTGGCTTTTTCTCTTTAGCTTTTCCTAAATCAGTCTCTTTCTCGTCTTCTTCGTCTACAGTTTTGCGAGGTTTTTTCGTGGAAGGTTTTTCGGCATCCTTTTTCTTTGCGTCCTTCTTGGTCTTCGTTGTCTTAGCTTCCTTGCCAGTCTCGGGCTCCTTTGCTTCTTCCGTCGGTTTTTCCGGCACAAGCGAGGCAGCACCAGTCACAACTGTAGTATAGTCTGATGATTTATTGAAACCTGACAGATCGGCGTCACCCGGTGACTTTACAGCTATCACCGAGACGCGGAACGGAATACCGCAAGCCCTTCCGAGCTCAACCGGGTTTCCGCTGAAT
>JAPCJU010000041.1 GCA_027886795.1 Nitrososphaerota archaeon
AGCGTGGGAATTGCCCAGATCGCGCTCGAGAAGACTATCCGGTACTCCAAGGAGAGGAAGGCCTTCGGACATTTGATTTCGGATTTCGAGATTACCAGATCAAAGATTGCTGACATGCGGACGGAAATCGATACTGGGAGGTTAATGGCGTACTACGCTGGATTTCTCAAGAACGCAAAACAGGATTATTCAATTGAAGCATGCGAGGCAAAATTGTTCTCGACCGAAATGGCGCTGAGAGTTTGCAATGAAGCTATTCAGATTCACGGTGGTTACGGCTACACTGACGAGGCAGACGTGCATCGCCACTGGCGAGATGCGAAACTGATGACGATTGGAGAGGGTACTTCAGAAATCATGAAGGTAATAATATCTAATTCAGCTCTGGGCCAGCAATGAATTATGCAGTGTTTATACGCATCAAAAACATCCCGTAGATTTCAACCCTGCTTTGAAGCTAATCACAATTCTCGTAATCGTCGTCATCGTTGGGTCTTTGGGTCTTGGGACAGCCCTCGGGCTTTTCATAAAGACGGCGCAGGATTCTGACCAGGTGTACACTTTTTCGGCTTCGGCAATCCAGACTCCTACCCCGATACAATGCGGCACCATCCCGAGGAATTTTACGAAGTGGTTTGAGATTAACGTGATAGGAAACAGGACCGAGATGAGTTTCCAATCCGTGACGGTATTCGACACGGGGCAGCAGAGCAGTAGCTTCCTCCCGTTGAACCAGACGGCTTTAGCCGAGTACAAAGCCACAAACTCCACTTTCGAGTCGATAATAGTGCCGCTTCCATCCTTCTTCGATACCGGAGACGTGCTTTCCGCGAGCATGTCGTACTCGCTAAACTCCTTTGCACCGGAGACTCAGACTCTTACCGGAATTCCCATAATTGAACAGCAACTGGTCTGTTAGGGCAACTCGTCTGCCACCAGCTCCGCCACATCTCTAACTGCGAGTTTTGTTCCCGTCACCTTTGTCGAATCCTCGAACATTGTCAGACAGAACGGACACTCGGTTGCCAGAGTTTCGGCGCCGGTTTTGGCGGCTTCTTCGGTTCTAATGCTGGTAATTGTCTTTTTTTGAGGGATCTTGTACCAATAGCTTGAGCCCCCCGCTCCGCAGCAGAAAGTCTTCTCCTTGCAGCGAGGCATCTCCCGCAGGTCCATCTCTGCATTCTTCAGTATCTTTCTGGGTTCTTCAAAGATGCTGTTGTACCTGACGGCATAACAGGCGTCGTGCAGGGTAACGGAAATGTCCTTCAATTTTCCCTCCGAAATTTTGATCTTGCCTTTTTCTATCAGCTCTGAGATTAGCTGGGTGTGGTGCACCACCTCGTACTTCCCCCCGAAAACCGGGTACTCATTCTTGATCGTGTTGAAGCAATGTGGACAGGTTGTGACTATTTTCTTGACTCCGTACCCATTCAACTTCTCGATGTTTTGAAGCGCAAGCTCTTGAAATCTCCCCTCTTCGCCTAGTCGCCGCGCGGGGTCGCCATTGCAAAGCTCCTCGCTGCCGAGGATCGAAAACGAAAGGCCTGCGTGCTTCATGATCTTTGCTAATGATCTTGCGACGTTTTGCGCTCGCTGATCAAATGACGCAATGCATCCCACCCAGTAGAGGTACTCCACTCCGCCGTTTTCAGAAGCAATTTTCACTCCATCCGGAACATTGGCGGTCCAATTAGAGCGGTTTGAATTACTGAATCCGTATGGATTTTGGTGGGAGGCGAGGTTTGACAGAAGGGTATTTTGAGCGGGTTCCAGCCTGTTTGATGAAACGATTGTTCGTCGGAGGTCTTCTATAAAATCCACCTGGTTGATTTCGACGGGGCACTCATAGACGCAGGCGGCGCAGGTAACGCAAGAGTACATCTCCACGTCTCGAATAGTTCCGGTTGAGAAGAGATCTTCGTTCTCTTGCGATTCCTTCATCTTACTATCCCGATAATACCTGTTCTTCAGATCCTGAACTACAAGCCTCGGAGAAAGATCTCTCCCAGCAGCATTTGCGGGGCAAGCCGCCTCGCACCTACCACAGTTGGTGCAAGCGTCAAGCATTATTCTTTGATCCCACTTTAGATCAGAGCTCGTCTTGATTCCGATTGTGAGGTCGGGTACAAAATCTGGATTTGTTTCCTGCTGCTTCATAATCTCAGCAAGGTTAAACGGAGTCGACATTCTTCCAAGGGGCCTTTCCTCGTCAGTGAGCATCATGTTGATGATCGAGTTGGGAACGTGGAAATATTTCGTATATGGAATTGAGGCAATTAGGGCAAAGGCTACGATCGCATGGATCCACCATAAGGTCTGGTATGTGTTAACCCAGGACTGGAAGGAAGTTGCTGAAGGCCCCACTCCCACTGATGAAAACAGATTTGCGAAAATTGAACCAATGGGAGAAAAGTATACCCACGGAACCGGGATCAGAGCTAGCCGAAGCCCCTCCTGCACAAAACCAGATACTCCCATGTAGAGCATCCCTACTAGGAGGAACCTGTCAGATCGATCCTCTCCCATGAAGAATGGTTTGAAAGATATCCGTCTTGCAAGCGCAAGAACTACCGCGATGGCGAAACCCAGACCAAAGATATCCAGGACAGTTTTGTACCCGAGATAGAAATCTCCCTGGAGAAGAACGATTCCCTCAGGTCTCAAGATGTCGTAATCAATCCCAACCAGCAGCGTCCCGATCGTCAGGGCGATGATTCCATAAAACATCCATGAGTGCATTACACCACCATACCTGCGCTGCAAGATTTTTTTCTGTCCCAGGCCGTCAACGATGATTCTCTTTCCATTCTTGACGAGCTTTGGCAGATTTCGGAAAATCTCTTTTCTGCCGATCTTGTAGATGGAGAATTTTCTATAGACTCCGTATAGGAAAATTGCGAGGACTATGATGAATAAACTGTAAAGGTAGTTTGGGGTGTCTGAAGGTAGGAGTGGGTACTTTAGCCTGCAGACTTCAGTCTGGACGCAAGTGTCGAGAAAACTAGTGGGAAGCGTCACGGAAGCCAGAATCAAACCTTAGAAAGCCGGGCGATTTCTGAGACCAGCCGATTTTTACTTATCGGCAAAAATCCTCATCGCCCCAATTGCAACTTGAGATCTTTCGTCAGTTCGGGGATGATAGCGTATAGATCACCGACGATCCCGTAATCGCATTCCTGGAAGATCGGTGCGTTCTTGTCGGTGTTGATAGCAACGACCAATTTAGATTCGCGCATTCCGGTCAAATGTTGAATCTGCCCTGATATGCCAACGGCAATGTACAGTTTCGGCTTTACTGTCGTTCCAGATAGGCCGACCTGCCTGTCCTCGGGCAACCATCCCAAATCTGAAGTCAGAGGCCTCGATGCGCCAACCACGGCGTTCAAGACCTTCGCTAGCTCTTCAAGAATCGCAAGGTCTTCTTTCTTCTTGAACCCTCTTCCGGCGGAAACTATTATTTCTGCATCCTTGATATTGACTTGGCCTTTCTGTTTTTCTTTTCTGCCGAGAACGATTGTTCTTGTCGGTCTAGGTTGAAAATCTTCTATCTTGATCACGTTGGGAGAAGCGTTTCCGGAAGCGCGCTCAAAGGCCCTCAAAGGAATTGTTGCGACCGCAGGCCCCCTTGAAGCTACTGTTGCGATCGCGTTTCCTCCCAATACGAGCCTTTCGGCAGTAATCCCGTTTTCGTTAAGTTCTGGCTTCATAGCGTCAGTAATGCAACCAATCTTCAACCGCGCAGCCAGCCGGGGTGCCAGCTCTTTTCCCTTCTTGGTGGAACTGAAAAACATGTAATCGGGCGAGACTCTGGAATACACAGATTCGAGTGCATCAACTGTAGGCCCCGCGAGCAGGTTTGAGAGTGCGTCGCTTGAAATCTGATAGACTGTTGAGACTCCATTCACCGAAACCTTTTTCGTTTGATCAGAAAGGTCTTCAGATCCGAGAACAACAACGGAAACTTCTCGGCCCAACTTCGACCCCAGCGTTACAAGTTCTAACGCAGAATCTGAGGAATCGGAGTAAACTAAAACGCCCGCCAAAGGCTACTTCACTGCTCCCTCTTTCAGAAGAGCTTCCGCAAGCTGTTTCGCAGCATCTTCTGGCTTTCCTTCGAAAATTACTTTCTTTCTCGCTGATTTCGGAACGCTGAGAGATTTTACTTCCACCTTTGAATCTGCTTTTCCCACGACAGATGGATTGATTCCCAGAGTCTGCGCATTCCATTCGAGGAGTTCTTTTTTTCCCGCACTCATAATCTGTATCAGAGTCGGAAAGCGAGGCTGGTTTATCTCCCGTGAGACGGTTACAAGTGCTGGAATTTCGCATTCTACAGTCTCGATTCCATCGTCAAGCGCTCGATCAACCGTGAGCTTGTTTCCTGAAATCGTTATTTTTGACGCATAAGTTAGCTGAGGTAGATCAAGGTATTCGGCCAAGGCAGGGCCAACGATTCCGGTGTAAGAGTCCGTCGTTCCGGTCGACGTTAAAATCAAATCGAATTTCCCTATTTTCTTAACAACCTGAGAAAGAATGTATGCGGTAGAAAGGGCATCTCCATCCTGAAAGCTTGGATCGACAATCAATCTTGCTCTGTCGCATCCCATCGCGAGAGCTTCCTTCGTGCTCTTTTTCGCATCAGCAGGGCCTACGCACACCACCGTTATGATGCCTCCGTTTTTTTCCTTGATTCTGACAGCTTCTTCAATGGCGTTTTTGTCGTCGTCGCTGATTTTCGTCTTCGCGCCTTCGAAGTTGATTTTGTTGTTTGCTCTGTCTATTCTTAGCTCTGTTTCATCAATCACGTGTTTGAAACAGACTATGATCTCCAACGGATTCTTTTTTTCCTTTGTTCCCGGCTGTTGGGTCAATTTCCGTAAAAATTGGCAAAATTAGAGAATTTATAGAGTTCTTACGACTCCTGCCGTAGAAAAAATCTGTCTGGTGTGGAAATCAAAACAGACTAGGGTCGTCGGGATTTCTTCGTTATCGAATCATTGAATGATACTATCAGCGCAAAGATACTCTTCCGCTTGTAATCACACCAAGGGGGGCCCCCCTAGATGGTGTTCCATGTGGGGGGACGGGAGTACGAAAAGAGGTCGAAACAAAAGCAATTGTTGACTATCATGCTAATACTTATTGAAGACAGTCACATTTCATGAATAAGACTCGAATTCGGCTCCCAGTAACTTGATTGCGATCTTCTGCTCCAATATCTGGTCCGTTCCTTCGTAGATTCTGCAAGCTCTGGTGTCAACTAGGTGTCTTGCAGGCCTGTTCTCGAACGAGAAACCATTCGCGCCGAAAACTTGCAAGGCGCGATCGGCCGCTCGGAAAGACACATTCGCAGCATGGTACTTCGCTTCCGCGATAGACCAGTCAGCTTCCGATCGCAAATCTTGATTTTCCGGAGACTCGTCCGATTTTACTTTCATCACGGCCGCTTTGTATGTCAGCATCCTGGAAGCTTCAAGATCGATCGATATTTTCGCTATTTCCCTCTGGACGAGTTGATGCTTTCCAATTTTCTTTTTGTGCTGGACCCGCTCGCGCGCGTACACTAATGCCTCATCGAGACAATCCTGGGCGACTCCCACGCAACCTGCAGCAACTGAAAGTCTGCCGCTCATAAGCGCCGAGTATGCGACGCTCAATCCCTTTCCGACCGGTCCCAGAAGATTTTCTTTGGGAATCCGGCAGTTTGAAAAATAAAGCAACCCGGTATCGGAGCTCGGGAGCCCTAATTTGTTTTTTATGGGCTCTGAGGAAAATCCTTCAAAATTTCTTTCCACGAGAAATGCGCACATTCCTTCGGATTTTCCCTTTGGATATGCAAATACAACGATTAAATCAGCTATTGACCCGTTTGAGATCCACGCCTTTTGCCCATCCAAGTAATAAATGCCATTACGTTCCACAAAGCTTGATTTCATGGCAGAAGGATCTGATCCTGCCGTTGGCTCGGTAAGTCCAAACGCCATCACCATCTCCCCATTCGTAGTTCGCGGAAGGTACCTCTGTTTTTGTTCTTCGCTCCCCCATTTTTGAAGAGTCAGTTGTCCTAACGAAACATGACCGGAGAAGAATGTCCTGATACCGGTGCCCTCCCGACCCACGCGCTCCAAAACAAGTGCGTAGGTCAGCGCGTCGGCGCCCTGCCCCTCTCCGTACTTTCTTGAGATCGGCAGTCCCAGGAGATGAGCTTCTTTGAACACCGGCAAGACTTGGTCGTTGAAACGCCGTTCCAGATAGCATCTGTTTTCGACAGGCCTGATCTTCTTGCATGCCTCGTCTGTAACTTCTAGGATCAACTTTTGCTCGTCGGAAAGATCGAAATTCATCGAACCCTTAGGCAGTTTCACGCATCCAAAAGCCTTTTTCCATCAAGCAAAGAGCCGTTTTCAGAATGACGGCACAAGCAGTTGATTCAGAGAAAAGGGTTCGCAAGATATTCGCGCAGATGGACGAATCAAATCGCGAAAGCCCCGAGGCATTGATCCTCGCAAACGGAGTTGAGCCCCATCTTGATGCATCTTTCTTTTACATCACGGGATTTCCGTACGGCCTTTTCGAGGGCTCTTTTCTCCTTGCAAAAAGAGATGGAAAGATTTCGCTGGTGACCTCACCACTTGAGGAACCCATTGCCAAAATATACGCAAAAGGAATCGATGTCCTTACAGCGTCTGATAGCGCCGAAGCGAAGTCGACTTTAGGATCTCTGGGTAGTGAAATCAAATCACTGGCCCTGAATTCACCTGAACTAAACTACAAATCCTTCCTCGAGATCAAATCGGTTTTCAGAAATTCAAAACTGATAGACGCGTCCGAGGCGTTCGAGTCTGCCCGTCTGGTAAAAGATGAAGCTGAAATTGAATCAATCCAGAAAGCGTGTGACATTGCATCTGGGGTTTACAAAAAGATCCCAAAGATGCTTTCCGCGGGAGTAACGGAAAGTACGGTCGCCGCAAAGATGGCTTTTGAAATGCAAAAAGCAGGAGGAACGGGGGTTTCTTTTGACTCGATAGTAGCGTTCGGGAAAAATAGCGCGGAACCCCATTATTCGGCTGGTCAGGCGAGGCTCAAGACCGGACAATTTGTGCTCTGTGACTATGGAACAAAGTTCAGGAGATACTGCTCCGACATCACTCGGACTCTGGTTTTTGGAAAAGCCTCGAAAAAGCAAAAGAGGATGTACGAGATAATTAGGGCAGCGCTGCAACTGGGGACGGAACTCTGCGTTCCCGAAAATACCGGAGAGTTTGTGCACTCGAAGGTTGCAGCTTTCATCGATTCAACAGAATTCAAAGGGAGGTTCATCCATTCTACTGGCCACTCTCTGGGCCTCTCCGTCCACGACGGACCAGGGCTTTCAAACCGATTCAAGAAAAAGCTAAAGCCGGGGATGGTGATGACGGTGGAACCGGGAATTTACGTTCCTGAATTTGGCGGCGTAAGAATAGAAGATGACGTCCTTGTCACTCAGGATAAGCCACGTGTGCTGACCTCGGCCGCAAGAGAACTAATCGAAGTCTGAGACGTAATCATCCAAATTAGCATGAGAATCCTATACGGAGTTTCTTCTGTCGGACTAGGTCACGCGAGGAGGAGCCTCACAATTGCTGACTGGCTCAGGAAATCCACCCCCGGCATAGAAATCGACTGGGTATCTTCGCAACCTGTGATCTCCTTTCTAGAACAAAAAGGAGAAAGAATTCTCCCCGTTTCATACAAGCTAGAGTCTTTGAGTTCAGTAATGGAGGAAAGAGTGAGCGCTGGACGCCTAGCTGATATGTCTCGGGTCGCGCGGATCTCTTCCTCAATTGCGAGGCAGAATTACTTCATGCTGAAAGAATATCTTGGTGGATACGACCTTTTGATACAGGACGAATTTTCAGAGACAATGTTCTCGTTCATGTGGGATAAAAAGGCAAAGAATCTACAAGACCGAATCGTGGTCACGGACTACTTTCAGTTTCAATCAGGAGGTACATTCAATCCCATAACCAGCCTTACGCTTTGGTATGCAAACCGAATGCTCAAGAAAGCGTTTGAAAAATCATCTTTGAGTATCTTCGCGGATGAACTGGATTCGATCCCGCCGCGCAGGAGAAGCGAAGCGTCAAGAATGTTTGAAATCGTTGGGCCGATCGTCCCTAGTGCTCCAGATGAAAGACGTGATGTTTTGAAAGAAAAAATAGTTGCAGATCTTTGGGGTCAGCAGTTTGGAACAAGAAAACTTATCGTCGTCGCCATAGGGGGGACTTCTATCGGGAAGTATCTCATCGATTTTCTGAATACGAACTCCAAAGAGATTACGGAAAAGCTCGACTGTCTGATTTTGATATTGCTCGGGCCGAGAGTCGAGAG
>JAPCJU010000042.1 GCA_027886795.1 Nitrososphaerota archaeon
CACCCTTTCCCTTGAAGGTTGTAGCGACTGGGCACATGAGAGCTTCGGCGACAGCCTGTAATTCGGCGAAAGCTCCGGAGATGGCTACTCCACCTCCTGCGAGAATCATCGGCCGTTCGGCATTGAGCAAGGCATCCACTGCTTTTTCGATCTTAATCGGATCGGGGTGTACGATTGGGTCATAACCCCTTAGTTTCACTTTTTCCGGAAAAACCATCTCGGCTTCACCAGTCTGGATATCCTTGGGAATGTCTATCAAAACGGGACCCGGTCTTCCGCTTGCAGAAATGTAAAATGCCTTCTTGACCATCTCGGGGATTTGCGCAGGATCTAGCGGCTGGAACGAATATTTTGTAACGGGAGTTGCGACTCCCATGATGTCGCACTCTTGGAATGCATCTTTACCAATCGAAGAGGTTGCAACTTGACCCGTTATCGCAACGATCGGGATAGAGTCCATGTAGGCGGTTGCGATTCCGGTAACCAGATTTGTCGCGCCAGGTCCGGAAGTTGCCATGCATACTCCTGGTCGCCTTGAGACGCGGGCAAATCCGTCGGCCATGTGAGCCGCGAGCTGCTCATGTCTAACCAGAATGTGCCTGATTTCCGAGCTGTACAACTCATCGTAGATCGGCAGATTAGCCCCGCCCGGCATTCCAAAAACTACGTTTGCACCTTCAATTTCCAGCGCCTTGATTAGCGCTTTCGATCCGCTTAGTTTCGACACTTGTTTCTCAATACTCCAATATAATTTTCCCCCAGGAATTCTGAATTAGAATAACGCTGGGGCTATGCCACGACAAACGGCAAGCTCAACAACCCGAAGGACACGTCAACGTATGAGTGTCGCTCACATGAAATGACACCAGATTGCTTGCCGGGCATTTCTTACTGATTAGCCAATTAAATCCTGTAATTATTTAAAATTAACGAGGAAGTACTTGAGAAACTTGGAACACTGATTCCCGAGGAGAATCTTAGAAGATTCGTTATTGTCCTAGACGCAGATCTCAGGAATAAATGAAATTCCTTGGCTAATTCATGGTCGTTTTGACTGAAAACTCTTCAATTTCTAAAAGATCATTTCTTTTTTAACCCATTGATCTGTGTTTTGAGACATTTCGGCATTGAGTTTTTCTGGCGGTTCCGGCAGATCTTTTGGGAAGAAAGGCCATCCCGCTTCGCAGAAAAAGGAAAGAAAAAAGAAGCAGGATTATCACAAGCACAGGCTGAAATTTACCCCTGAGCAGCATCTTGATTTCGCTGAAATGAAAAACAGAGTGTCAATAGCGCTTGATCGACTCGGAAACCAGGTTTTTGCCCCCGAGCCGGGTGGATATGACTTTACGAACTGGATGTCGAGTTTCAACCTACTCTTGGATGACTTTGAAGAGAAGGCTTCTCCCGATAACCTGCCGCAGGAATATTTCGAATCTAGGCAGAAGAATACGGCCGAACTTTTGTTGCCGGTTGACACCGCCGAGATTGATTCCGAGATCAGAAAACTCGAGGAAGAAATCAATTCTATTATGGAGAGGATCTCTTCAATTGGGCAAAGATCCAACGCGGAAAGAAATCAGGAGAGGATCGAATCATCCTCTAAGATCGAGATGCTAAGAAAAGAGCGCGCGGAATCTGACATCGAGATGAGCCGAGCGAAGTCTGCCCTCGAAGAACAAAAGAAAGTCGAATCCAGACTATCTTCATTTGGAAAGATATTTTCCCGATCTTCAACATCCCCAGTAAAGTTGACCCTGACCAAAATAAGTTCGCTAGCTTCGCGGCAAAATGAGATCGACGAGGATCTTCATAGTCTCGCGGCTGAAAGAGCAAAGAGACAGTCCACGAAGGATGATTCTAAGAAGGAAATTGCGTCATTGAGGGCAGAACTGGAAAGTCTGCAACAGAAGCTAGGAGAACTTGAATCACTAAAACAAGAAAAATTGCAGTATACCGAAAGGAGAAAGGAAGTAACCAAAGCAATGTCTGGGGTTATCTCTGTTCTGCAACTTCACATCGAATCCGATGATTCTTCCCCAGAACAGGGAGACGGAGATTTCGTTCCGTTAAATTGACTTGGAAAGATTAGACGCAATCAAACTGAAGTTCGAAGAACAATTTTCAAGAAAAAAGAAAGAGGATTTCTAGTAATCCAAGGTTCACCGAATTACTAGATATTTTGTCGAAATCTTCTCAATGAAGCAAATCGTTTTGCGAAATAAGATTCTAGGCAGTACTGTCGTCAGTATCTGTCGTCGATTCTTCCATCGAGCTGTCAGAACCGGATTCTGATGCTTCCGTCGTGGAAGATTCCGATCCGCCTGCTGCTGCACCACCAACGACCGTGGCGCTAGCGAATCTCGGACCGACTCTGTCAACTTTGATCTTGACTTTTTGTCCGACCTTTGCTCCTTGAACGAAGATCACGAAACCTTGGACTTTTGCGACACCGTCGCCGCGTCTAGACAGCTCAGTGACTTCTACGTCGTATTCTTTTCCTACTTCAACAGGCTTTGGACCCATTGGAGGCCTCCCTCCGCCGAATCCACCACCCCTGTTTCCTCCGTAACCGCGATTATCGCGGTCTCTACCGTAGCTCATGTTAGTTACGCTCGGGCATACGTTCTCTTGCCGTGATATAAGTAAAGCGTCTCCATTTCAGGAATTAGGATGTGGAGAATGAAGCGTTCTCAACATCTTCGCAAGTTGATTCTCGGATCTGCAATATGATCTTCTTAACTCACAGTGGAATGTTGCACCGTAAAACTTCGATTTTTCTCATTTCGGAGGTTGGATCTGGATTGACCATGGAAAACGTGTAAATATCAAGAATGGATATAGTGATAGATTGAACGAAAAATGAAATATGCGTGCAAGCGTTGTGAACGTACCTTCCAAAGCAGGGGAGATGCGGACGCACATGAATACGAAACGGGCCACAAGGTCGAGCTTTTGATTAGCCCTACCTATTGGGGAGCCCATCTAGTAACCGTTTAGAGCCATGAAAAATGGGATGTAAGGCGAGACCTTAGAGTAGGTTCGCGATTGTGCGGTCTCGGAGATCCCGCCACGGTTTTTTCTCTTTTCACTTGTTGAACGGTTAGCTTTAGGTTCTAAGGAAATCTAATTTAATCAAGGACTTCGCATCAGTTTTTTGATCGATTCTAAAATCTCGCTTTCATCCCAGACTGAAAGGACGACACCGAGGCCCAGCCTTCCAATATTGTCGATCATTCACTCGATAAATTTCGATGATCATTTTGTTCTGTTAGGCGATGTCGGGACTGGAAAGACAACCGTAACTCCGATCCATGAATTCAAGAAAAATTCATCGACAAGAGAAATCGTGATCAGAGAACCCTCCAGGGCCGCGTGCAACGCTCTCTACTACTCGCTTGAGGCCCTCCATCCTGAAGTAAAAATGGACCTCGCCGTAATCACGAAGGACATCAAAATCAATGTCGATGGAGCAATAAAAATTGTCACCGACGGCGTCCTGCTCAGGATGCTCGCAGAGAACTCGCTGAACGACGTCTCGATCTATTTTGATGAGAGTCACCAAATGACATCGCAGCTCGAGCTGTGCATGTCGCTTGCCAAGAAAAATTCCCTTTCCGGAGTTAGCAGAAAAAATCTGTTTCGGATTATGAGCGCGACGATCGACCCAGCGGAGTTCTTGTCCTTCATGCAGATCAAAAATCTCTATACTATATCCGGCAGGAGGTTTCCGGTCTCGATCGAGCTCGAGATGGCCAAGGACACTCAAGAGATGTTCGACAAACTATCTTACTATCTTTACGCGCAGCCTGAAAACGAATCCTGGCTCGTATTTCTTCCCACTCGGCGCCTCGTCGAAAAATACGCACGGAGCTACGGGGGAGTGTACCTCCACGGGGGGCTAGAAGGATCTGAGGTCAACAAGATTCAGCAGCGGGCGGAGCTTGACAAGAATCTGAAAATCTTCGCCACGAACGTGATTGCGTCTTCCGTCAATATCTACGTTGACAACGTCTTGATATTCAATGAAACGATCGAGGGAAGAGACAAGTTAGGGCACAAAGTTCTCGAATACAAATCTATCGACAATAATTCGCTGCTCCAGATGATCGGGCGGATCGGCAGGTTCAAACCCGGCAGGGCGGTCTTGCTGAGTGACGTGCCGATACCAAAAACCGTTCTTCCGATTAAAGTTTTCAAGGCGCTGGAACGGGAAACACCCTTTGATCTCGTGCTCCTCATGTCAAAGTATGGTTTGAAATTGACGGAACTCGAGTTCATGTCAAAGCTCAATCAAAAGGAGATCGAGTTCGCCCAAGACTGGCTGTTTCAAATTGGAGCGATTCACAAAGAAACTCACACGATAACGGAGAAGGGACTGTTGATGACCGAGATTCCATACGATCCGGATTTTGCCCACATGATCTCAGAAGCTCTGCTGAGAGGAGATCGCGACGTCGCTCGGTTCCTGCTCGCCTCCGGGGCATTCGGCGATTCGCTGAACCACGCGTACAAATCGGAGATGGAGGGACTCGCCTGCGAGTTCCTGTACGCCCTCGACAAGACAAGCGAGTTAGGCGTCAAGGCAAAGCTCCTGAAGAAATACTCTGAAGATGGAGAGGGAAGGTTTGTGTCCACGCTCGCAGACAACGGGATCTTCACCCGGTTTCTGGACGAAGCATGGAAGAATTATGTAGGCGCAAGAGATTCGCTGAACGACATTCTAGTTCGAGATGGCAAAGAAGAGATTCCAAGGGAAGTGGAAGCGGAGGTCAGCTCCTCGAAACTTGAAGAATACCTGAAAGACTGCTTGACATTCGAGCGGTTCTATCTTCACGAAGCAGATGAATTTGGGCTTGACAACTTGAGAATCGAGGGCGATTTTTTTGCAAGAAGCCTCACAATGAATTTCAGAAAGATCCTCTACGACATTGTCGCACTCGAGGACTAGGAGCCTGGTCTTGGAGAGGAAAGAGTTTCAAGAGAGTCTGAATTCAACCTGTAGTAGTACCACTGGTCCAATCTCTTCGCACCCAGATTCTCGTAGAACTTGATCGCATTTTCGTTCCATGTGAGTACTGCCCACTCCATTCTTCCACAACCGTTCCTTTTAGCTTCCCTGACGCATTCCATGAATAGAGCCTTGCCAATCCCTCGTTTCCGATGGTCTTCGGCAACAAAAATATCTTCAAGGTATAGGGTCGGTCTCGCGAGAAACGAGGAATACGTGAAGAAATAAAGAGCGTAACCGACATGGCCAGCTTTCTTGTCTACGGCGACGAATAGCCTGACAATTTTTTTAGAAAAAAGATCTGCAAGTATCCTACGTCTAGCAGCGAGGCTGGGTGGTTCTAGATGTTCAAAGTTTGCAAGATCAACTATCAACTTGAGGAAACCAGCAGAATCTCTCCTCGTAGCTTTTCGAACACAGAATTCGATCATTTTTGATTTCCTAATTCTCGGTTCTGATGGTAATTAAAGTCGTAATTTAGTTCAGCCGCTATCTAAATTATTTGTAAAGCATCATTAATGTTATTTTCTAATCTCGTGGTAATGAATTGATTTAAAGAGAATTTTTTCAGATATTTCGTTTCTGATAAAAATTATTCTCTATATTTTGCAAATTGAAATTCGATCCACGCGCAATCTAGTATGAATAATTTTCTTACTATTCAAGAACTTTGACCGATCGCTCTCAGAGATCAAACAGAAAACAATAACATGCTCAAATTCCCTTTGACCATAGACAAACAGGAATTAAACGGTCCCAAAAATGTCTGAAAGCGAAACTCCTCCAAGATCTAGAAAGGGCCGGGGATCAAGGACTCCGCGACTGCAGCGGGATGCGAGCTTGGAAAAAACGATACCGAACGCGGAAAAAGAAGCGAGTGGAGAAAGCATGGATTTCATCAGCAAGAAATTGGCAAAACTTGATACAAGACGACAGGATCTTGCGAAAAGACTTGACGAAGCTCAGAAATCTTCAGACTACGAAAACTTTCAGAGAATCGGGAATAGTTACCTCGGGACAATTCTCGAAAGCATTAATCTCTACATAGATTTGATCAAAGAGATCAGTTCCGATCCCGTTGCTGGAGAGCTCAAGACGGAATTTTCTGACATTGTCAAGAAAGGGAGCAATACGAAGGGGATCGAGGGGCAATCGGAGTGGATTTCTAATGACGTTTCCCCGCTGTACGAAAAGGTGCGACAGATATGCGCGTGTGTTTACGCCGCCGTCGCAAAGATAGATCAAGAAGCTAACAAGATCGCTTAGCGTCTGATGCCGGCTTCACGCAGCATTTCTCGTCCCCGGATTTCGGCATCCTTCCAGTGAGCTGGGCAACGAGTGATCGATTCGCCGTAGACATTTGCCCACAGCCAACCCTTTGCGTATAATATCTGGTCGGTACTTCTCGCTGATATACCGCAAATATCGCAGTGTAGTTCTAGGAGTTGTTCAGTTGGCAATGTGGGACTTGCGACTTTGGGGTGTGGTAAAAAGGTTTGTTACCTCGGGCAAATATTTTCGGCCAACAATTTTTAGGCCCGGGGGATTTGCCGTTATTTAGTAGGGCGTTTTCAAACAATGGTAGTTTAAGGGCATACTAGGAATGGTTTCTCAATGGGCCGTCCAGATTTTGCGAATCACCGACGAGTACGCCAAGTTTAAACAAGCTGTTCTAGTGAGCTGGTGGGGAGAGGGCATGGATGATCGACCTGGCCTCTAAATCCTCTCATTGATGATGTCTGTCGTTGAAATCCAGTACGCTTAAGTCGAACTTTTCTATTTCGTGAAACAGATAATGTCAGCCGGATCTCACGGTGAAGATTTGAAGGGGAACACCCTTCGAGTCTACACCTATCTTTTCAAGGTGCGCAGATCCGGCATCCGGGAAGCTCAGCGTTCTCTTGGTTTCAAGAGTGCCTCCCTCGCCCAGTACCATCTTGACAAGCTTGTGGATCTCGGACTAGCGTCTAAGGATGAAACAGGAAATTACGTTCTCGCAAAGGAAGTCAAAATCGAGGCGCTCGAGCAATTCCTGAAGATAGGGACCTACATTATTCCGAGGTTTGTCCTTTACTCTATGATGCTCAGCATACTTTTCGCCTATTTTGTAATTGTGGCGGGAACTGAGATCTCGCGACTAAGCGTCTGGGCATACGTGTTCGCGATAACAGGCCTGGTGATCACTTGGTACGAGACAATAAGGGCGTGGAGACGTTCGCCCTAGGTGTAAGGTTAAAAAACTCGTGAAATTATGGTTTAAATCGCCCTATTCGGAGATGCCAATCAAGATATGTCTACGGCGGCAGAGAAGCGCGAAAAGCGTAGAATCGAAAACGAAGAGAAGGTTCAGAAGGCTCTAGGGACTCTACAGCAAGTTGTAGAAAGCAACATTACTCCGCGGAACATCCGGAAGATCGTAAAGGATGCGATCAACATGCTGAATGATACGAAAATTTCAATCGGCGTGCGCGCGGCAAACTCGATTTCGATCCTCGAGGAAGTTAGCCAGGATCCAAACATGCCATCATTCAGCCGAGTTACCATCTGGTCGGCTGTTTCCACTTTGGAATCCGTAAGAGAATCCTAGCGACAATATAGGGTTTCAAGGGGGAGTGCAGTTCCCCTCTGTCCGATCATTCACGCTCGTTGCCGACTTGCTTTTATTTCGCAGCTGACTCTTCCAAGCTCATGAGAAGATTGGATCGCAAGCCTGCACGTTCGTTTTTGGCTGCTGCGCTGATACTTCTTCTAACTTTAGTTTCTCCTATTCCGAGTCCATCTCATTTAGGGCAGCATTCAACTCATCCAGCGAAGATGAGCACACCTAGGCAGCTTGCCTCCCATGCACATTTACCAGCAAAAACGGGAAACTCACCCTCGCTGTCTTCCTCGAACTCTTCACTCCCGGTGCCAAACTATGACGAACAGTTGGGGCTAACGTTTACCGAATCTTTTTCCAGATTATCTTACAATGTAACGGCCGTAGAACAACAGGATTCTTACGGATACGGACCTGCCTACCTTCTCAACGGACTAACCAATTTGGGGAACTGGTACCAAGTTGGTTTGTCCTGGGATTGGCCATTCCTTGGTGGAGGGTTTGCTCCCGGTTTTGGATTTAATTTCGAGGCCTTCTC
>JAPCJU010000043.1 GCA_027886795.1 Nitrososphaerota archaeon
GCGAGGTCCGGCTTTGATGATTCGAGAGTTTCCCTCAAGGAATCCTGGACTTCCTTCGGCATGTCGAACGGAACGGGCTCGATTTTCCCATTGTTGATGTTGTAGTGGGCCCCAACGACGAGTCCTTTGTCGTAGAGATAGTTCTCGTAGTACTTGATGTCCGCTTCCCAGCAGTTCATCGCGTTACGGAGACTAGTATCCTGACCTCCGATCGCCAGCGGGTCCTTAGCTATAATCTTGCTGACGCTGATTTCTTTGTCCGACAGCGGATCGTACTTTAGAACGGTTTCAATTTTCTCGAGATTGGACCTCTCTTTCAGAAGATATGCCAGATCTAACTTTGATTGCTTCGAGTAGCAGTAAGGTTTGTGCCCGCTCTTGTCCGACCAAAGATATATTCGATGCTTATTCGGTTCGTAAAACTTCAGGACGGCGACTCTTCTCTCTCCGTCGTAAGTTGCGGAAACAAGCGCAGACCTTTCAAGTGTGGCTACTTCCGTAGTTAGCTCCCTGATCTTTTCCCGTAATTTGGTAATAGCGTCAGGCGACGGCTTGAATACCTGGAGAACCCGAGTTTCCTTCTTAACAGGAACCTCTTTTGGTTTGGGTTCTTCGAAAAAAAATTCGAGTTTAGCCTGCGACAAACCAGTAAAACAAAGACCTTACAAGAATTAAAACAGTACGCTTCGGAAAAAAAGTAAATGATTCTCGGAGGAAAGTCATCCTCCGAGCTTTAGATTTTGAAAGTTCGATTACGAACTAATTATCGGTAAGACGTCGCCGGTGATAGTTTCGAGGTTGCGAGCTTGCTGCGTCTGCTGCATTACGACTGAGCAACCGCATCCTGCGTGGTGCTGCTTGCCCTTCCTTAAAGTTCCACGGTACAGTCCTTGCTCAAGTGTGTGGCCAGAGCTCTTCTCCCATTCCTCGATCGGGATTGCATACTTTTGCTGGATTCTGTCCCTGTACCATTCTGGGATTACGTTGAATGCGCAGAACGGAATTATTCTCTGGTCTGGGGTGACATAGTGGATGTCGCAGCGCATCAGTCTTTCCTCGTCGTGGTTGTACTTGTCCTGGAAGTGCATCATTCCGAGGAACATTGTCTTCTGGTGGAATTCTCCGAGCGCCTCGTAGTCGTGCTTTACCAGCGCGTTGAAGAGAAGTCTTGAAAGGTTGATCCCGTCTGGAGTCTTTTCCTTGTCGACGAACTTGCTCAAGTTCGCGAGTATCTTTGGTACGACAACCAGTTTGCTGGCTCCCCTGTTTAGTTCATCCGCCTTGTCCTGCAAATAGTTCAGCAGCCCTTCCATGTCCACGAAGCGAGTCAGTGGAATCAGTTTGTCATGGTCCTTGAATACATAAGTTCCAGCGCCGCAAGCAAAGTGAATTGATAGTTCATACTGGGGTTTCTTCGTGAATGCCTCGATAAAGTGAGTCATGGGGACGCAAGTTGGCACCGTGAACCAGTCGTCTTCGACAATTTCACCCTTGGTCTGCTCCTCGATTCTCTGGATGGCGTCTGGAATCGTAATTCTGTATTTTTCTCTCTCAGACTTCGTAAGCCTTCCAGTCAAAGAAACTGGCTGGAAGTTGACGGATCGGATGACGTCGATGTTAGCCTGACCGAACCGAATTATCTGTCCCAACTCATGGTCGTTTACAGATTTGATAACGGTTGGAACAAGAACGATGCCTAAGCCAGCCTTTCTGCAATTTTCAATCGCGTAGGGAGCTTCCCAGTGATTCTTGCCGTTAGTTCTAGGGCTGACACCGTCAAAACTCATGTAGACAGTGTTTACTCCAGATTCTCGAAGTCTCTTCACTAGAGCCGGGTCGATTGCCATGTTGATGGCGTTGCTGTTAAGCTGGATGTGATCGACTCCTTCGTCCCTGCAAATCTTTACGATTTCTGGGAGATCTGATCTGAGGGTTGGTTCTCCTCCAGTGATCTGAATCGCGTTACCAGGAACCGGTCTCTCAGCGCGAAGAGCTTTCACCATCGAGTGAATCTGATCAAGAGTCGGCTCATAGACGTACGCTCCTTCGACTCCCTTCTTTGCGTAGAAGAAACAGTACCAGCAGGTCAAATCACACCTGTTCGTGATTACAAGGTTTGTTAATCCGCTGTGACTCAGATGTGAGGAACATAGCCCGCAATTCTTTGGGCAGTTACATTTCGACAATGGAACGTTTGGATTGTCGATACCCTTTCCGTCATGGAAGTATTTTGAGAATTTCTTGAATAATCTAGCGGAACCGAAATAAAGTTCCTCGCAAATGCCGTGATCGGGGCAAGTCTTTGTTAACCAAATCTTCTCATCCCTCTCGAATACAAGCGCCGGAATAGTCCGATTGCAGTCTGGACAGATGCTTGCCGTCTCATGAGGCAGCGCGTAAACGGGAACTGTATTGGAACGAGTCTGAACCTGAACGATAGGAAGCAGCTCTTCTGCTCTTTGCATAGCGAAAACTACTACTGTCAGTGGTATTTAAAATTGCTCTTTTGCTATAGATTATTCGTTTTTCGATACAATTAGGAGTTCTCAACATGCGGGAAATGAGTTCATGTTATAAATTAAGCAAGATTTGTTTGAATTCATGAGCGAGCAACGAGCAGAAAAACGGCCCAATGTCAGGATAGCAAAGCCGTACAATGATGAAGCTATAGAACGTTCTGTTCTATCCATACTAAGGTCTGGAATGCTAGTTCAGGGCGCAAAGGTTGAAGAATTTGAAGCTCAGTTGTCAAAATATATCGGCTGCCGATATGTAATCGCCGTTAATTCTGGAACTGCGGCTCTGCAACTTGCAATTGACTCTGTTTCCCGTTCAAAACAGGGGGGTGAAATAATCACGAGCCCACTTAGCTTTGCAGCTACGGCTAATGCCGCGCTCGGCTGTGGTTTGACTCCCGTCTTTGCCGATGTTGATCCTGAAACTTTCAACATCGACCCAGACAATGTTAATGAAAAAGTAAACGACAAGACCGTTGCAATTGAACCCGTTGACGTTTACGGGCTCCCGGCGGATCTAGGAAAGTTAGGGCAAATTGCAAAGAGACATAAACTTGCGGTTGTGGAAGATGCTGCGGAAGCGATCGGCGCCAGCTACAATGACAAGAAGATAGGAAACGTTTCCGATCTATCTTGCTTCAGTACCTATGCCACCAAAAACCTTCATACCGGCGAGGGCGGATTCGTCACAACTAACGACGATCAGAAGGCCGAGCACATCAGGATGGGAAGGAGTCAGGGACAATCGAGCAGGTACAACCAAAAGATTTTGGGTTACAATTTCAGGATGATGGAGATCTGCGCCGCGATTGGTTTAGAGCAGTTGAAAGTTTTGGACAATTTGAATACTAGAAGAAGGACAAACGCTGCCGCATTGGCGGACGGTCTGGAGGATCTTGAATGCTTGAGTTTCCAAAGAGTCGACGATCCGGAAACACATGCGTGGTACATGTTCGCCGTCACCGTAGACGAGGAAGGGGCGGGGATGACTCGCGACAAACTAGTTCAGAGAATACGGGAACAGGGGGTGGACGCTGACGTGTCTTGGCCTACTCCGATTCATCTGCAACCATATTTTCGCGAAAGATTCGGCTTCAAGGAAGGAGAGTATCCGATTGCAGAGGCCGTTTGCAAGACAGTGTTTCAGCTTCCGGTTCAGCCGTTCTTGACCGACGAAGAGGTTCAGAGGATTATCTCAACAGTGAAACAAATACTGAAAAACTAATCCTCAGTACGCCCGAGCAAAATACACAAGATGTTTTGCTCCCTTGTCACAGACGATGCACTTTGAATTTAAACCGGGCTTTTCATCGAACGGGATCAATCTGATATCTGCTCCGGTTTCTTCTTTGACTTTTTTTTCGCAATCTTGCGATCCGCACCAAGGGGCCTTGACAAAACCACCTTCTGAATCTATTATCCGCTTGAGCTCACCGTATGAATTTGTTTCTTGCGTTTGTTTTCTCAGACGTTCTGAAGCGCTGTTCCACAAAGAAGACTGAATATCCTCCAGTTTGTTCTTCGCAGCGGAAGCGATATCGGATAATAAGACTGACTCTTTTTCTCCAGTGTCCCTTCTAACGAGTATGGCTGATCGCTTTGCAATGTCTCTTGGGCCGATCTCTATTCTCAGCGGCACTCCCTTCAACTCCCACTCGTTATACTTCCATCCTGGAGTGTAGTTGTCTCTTGAGTCAAGATTCACCCTCAGACCAGCACCTGAAAGAACTTTTTCGAGTTCTCGACATTCGTTCAAAACTTCAGTACTCTTTGCCTGGGAGAAAATGATCGGAATAATCACAACTTGGATCGGTGCAACTTTGGGCGGGAGAATCAAACCCTTGTCGTCACCGTGCTCCATGATGGCGGCACCGATAATACGCCAAGAAATACCCCAAGATGTCTGCCACACAAAATGGAGCTCGCTGTCCTTTCCTAGAAACCTGATCTCGAACGGCTTTGAGAAATTCTGCCCCAAGTGATGTGACGTGCCCATTTGCACCGCTCTTCCATCGGGCATCATAGCTTCCAGCGTTGTGGTGTAGACTGCTCCCACGAACTTTTCCATTTCGCTCTTCCTTCCAATGTAAACAGGTATAGCAAGCAGTCCCTGCATTACGTCACGGTAGTCCAGAAGAATGTCCATCACCTCTTTTTCAGCTTCCTCTTCGCTTGCATGTGCTGTGTGCCCTTCCTGCCACAGGAACTCGGCGCTTCTGATGAATGGTTTCGTGGACTTTATTTCAGCTCGAAGCACGGAGTTCCAAACGTTGAGCAACATCGGCAAGTCCCTCCAACTGCGAATCCATCTTGACATAGAATCGTGGATAATCGTCTCCGAGGTCGGCCGTACCGCATATCTTTCTGAAAGTTGTTGGGTACCCGAGTGAGTCACCCAAAAAACTTCGGGAGTGAATCCCTCAAAGTGCTGAGACTCTCTCTTGAGTAAAGACTCAGGAATCAGCGTGGGAAAATAGGCGTCTCGATGTCCCGTCTTCTTGATCTTGGAATCAAAATATTGCTTGATTTGCTCCCAAATATCAAATCCATTTGGTCTAAGAACTATGAATCCTTTTGCACCAGTGTAATCCGCCAGCTCTGATTTCAAAACGACTTGGGTGTACCATTCGGGCAGATCTTCTGATTTCTTAACCGAAATTCCGAGAGCGTCCTCTTCACGGCTTCGCGTCTCATCGAATTTCTTACTACTAATTCGTTCGTTCAAATCTTGCCCGAACTCCAGTTTGCTGGAATCGAGCCGGGCGGACCGTTTCTAAGTCTTCTGACCAATAGTACAATCAAAACGATGGAACCTGCGACTGAGATGCCGAGGGTGTAAAGTGAAATCAACCCGCCAACATTTTGCAAGGAGGGAATCAAATCATATGTTGAAAGAAAATAATCTATTGACCAATGCAGGAGAACAGCCGCCGGGAAACCGTAGAGGTAGTAAAGACCCGCCAGTCCAATACCCGCAACGGCTGCGCTGAGAATTTTTCCGGGACCCCAACCGGCCCCCAGTAAAACGTGCGCTAATCCAAATAAGAGCGCGCTGACTCCGATCATGATGAACATAGTCCTGAGGTTTCTCTTGTATTGTGCTGGAGTATCATCCTTTTTCAAGTAACGAGATGGATGCCAAAGCGAGAGTAAACCATCCCTGAATCTACCTCTCGAAAAGAGAATCAAAAGCGCCGCAAGACCGATCGGAATCACCCTGAAACCTAGTTCTTCGCGCAAGGGAGCAATAGAGAGCTCAACAAACTGGAGCAACGGATCTGCAGGAGGAAGAGAACCCGTCGATACTCCTCCCGCTTGTTCCAGCAGGGAAAGCGCGACTGTTACCCAGACTACTACAGGGAAAATGATCAAGGTTGCAAACATCGAATTGTCGAAAAGAGCCTGCGTCCCCTTGGTCGAAGCTTCCTTAATCGAACCCAACATGTTTCGGATCGGGCCGTTCATGGCCATCGCAAATAGAATAATGTAAATCGTCCACAGCGTAAGAAAGAGTTGCCCGAAACTGAAATTCAAAGGAACGGGAATCGTGATCAAAGTGATGAAAAAGGTGATTCCTGAACCCATCGTCGCGGCTGAATAGTTTTGTCTCGAATCAGCTGTCGTGCCTTTGAAAACTGGCGAGAACTGTGAATGAACTTGGGTGGTCCCAATTACCCAAACTGTGTGAACATTTTCACCGTCAGATTCTATCCTTGATAACGTAGTTGCGCTGATTGGAAAGGAACCTGAAATTATTCCGGAAGAGTTTGAGACCGTACTTCCTATCAAGAAACCCGAGCTGGCATTCACGAACGCACTTCCGTTCGCGTCGTAAGAAATTTGAGGATCTATCCAGATTGATCTTCCGGACTTGTTATCGAGGCCTACCGCTGTAATCTCAAGCGACGTCCCAGTCGAATTGTGTGAAGTAATGGCAACGACATTACTTATCGGTTTGTCGAAAACATAGTAAGCTCCAACTCCAAATGACGAAAATTCTGCAATCAGCAAAAGGATAAGGGCAAGAGCGAATATCACGGCCAGGTACTGATTTCGTTTCCGATAGTAGAAAGGGGTCGACTGCAAGATTTCTCCAGGTCAACTCTCCCGAATAGTTAAGAGAAAGAATGAATTAAACACTAACTGTCGGAATATCTCATTATTAGTTGAACTCAGGAAAACTTTTTGATTGCTCCATTAGAGCAAAGCCGTAATGATACGAGCACGACTTTTATGGTACACGCCGAATCCCGAGGTTACAGTCGCCCTTGCAATGCGAAGGTGCTACAGTGCAAAGCCAATCGAGGAGTTGGAGTCGGAACTCGCTTCTCGACCAGGTTATGAAAAAGACCTCATCGCGAAAGCATTGCGCGACAAAACCTTTGATGTGATAGAGCATGCCGTCTTTATGTTTGAAATTGAAGGGATAAGCAGGGTCTGCAGTCATCAACTGGTTCGCCACAGGATCGCAAGTTATGATCAGGAGAGTCAACGGTTCAGCGCCGTCGATAAAGAGGATTTCATAACGCCTCCTTCAATTCAAGTCAATAGTGAAGCCCTGAAGATCTATGAGGAGTTCCTAAAATCGTCGGTTGAGGCTTTTCGAAAGCTGAAGGAGCTAGAAGTTCCCAAGGAAGATGCAAGATTTATCTTGCCTCAATCGATCGGCACAAAACTTGTGATAACTGCGAATGCCAGGAGCCTGATGCATTTCTTCTGGCAGAGGACAGCGCTACAAGCGCAATGGGAGATCAGAGAGCTAGCTGAACTGATGCTCAAAGAGTGCAAAAAAGTGGCACCCACGATCTTCAAAGATATTATAGAAGCTTAGATTGAGGCAGGAGTATCTTGGCTTACTTTACAGATCCCATGGGTGATGAATTCAAGAAAGCAATGGAGGAAGCCCTAAAAGAAATGGAAAAGGAAAAAAGGGCTTCACGGACAAAGAAGACAAGAAAGGCCTCCGTAAAAGCTAAGAATTCTAAGATTAAACGAATGTCGAGAAAAACGAAGGAAAGTATGCGATAGCTGGGAAAATTTACTTCTTTTCTTTTGGCATTTCTTCAAGTGCGACGTAGCCCGAATATCCGCACTTTGAACAGAAATAATAATTCGGAACCAGCCACCCAGAAACTGATGTGGCAATATGGAGTTCAGAAAGACAATTCGGGCACAGTTTCTTTCGTCTGGTGAGGCTTCTGCGCCGAAGTTTTGGCTTGAATTCCACGGCTTCTTCTTCAGAAACCGGCGAGGCAATGTCTTCAGTCGCAGACATCAAAATTACTTCTATTCGGAGAATTACTGGACTTCTATTGTTCCTTCGCCAAAGCCCATGTTCACAAGGCTGTCGCGAACCTGATCCCTGTGGTCGCCTTGGAGTAGAATGTATCCTTCCTTCGCAGTACCTCCACACGCCAATTTACTCTTGAGATCTTTTGCAATCCTTTCAAGATCCGTCCTTTTCGGATTTAGTCCTTCAACCATGGTTGTAGGTTTTCTGAATCTTCTCATTTCGAGGCGAACGACTATACGCGTTTCCTCTTTTTCGAGTTCTTCACAGACACAGAGATCTTTTGGAAGGCCGCAAGTCGTGCATACCTCTGCCATCACGCA